>JANNAZ010000396.1:0-26920 GCA_031384895.1 Cyclobacteriaceae bacterium
AGGGAGCATCCAATCCGCCCTTCTTTGCCCGCTCATAATCAAAATCACCGTCGTCGGTATTGATCGGAATTCCCATGAATTCTAATCTATTTATCTTTCAGGTTCTAAACCCAAACCTATGAAATCTTTGACGTTCCTGCTCTTCACTAGCGTGCTCCTGATGCTCTCTTGCAAAGAAAAAAAGCCAGTAGACCGTATGAACGATGAGCAACTTCGCGCCTATAGTGATGAATTAGCACACAAGTACATCATTACCGATGGTCACGTTGATTTGCCGTTTCGTCTGAAGATCAAAAAATTTATCGTTGACCGTGAATACATGGGAATTCCGATCAAAACCGACGACGGTGATTTTGATTATGAGCGGGCAAAGAAGGGCGGATTGGATGCTCCCTTTATGTCAATCTATATCCCGTCATCCTATCAGTTGCAGCCCGACATGGGCAAGGCACTGGCTGATTCTTTGATTAATATGATTAGCGGTATTGCCCAAAGCCTACCCGATAAGTTTGCCATGGTCAAATCGGTAGAAGATGTCCAAGCAAATTTCAACAAAGGAATTATCTCGTTACCGATGGGAATGGAAAATGGTGCGCCCGTTGGCAACGACATCAAGAATGTAAAATATTTCTACGACCGGGGGATTCGGTACATCACGCTCACGCACGGAAAAGACAATCAAATCTGCGACTCTTCCTACGACAGCCTCCACACGTGGAAAGGATTAAGCCCGTTTGGTCGTGAAGTTGTTGTTGAAATGAATCGCGTAGGGATCATGGTGGACATCTCCCACGTAGACGACAGCACCTTCTACCAGGTCATGAAGCTGACGAAGGCGCCTTGTATCGCTTCTCATTCTTCCTGTCGGGTCTTCACTCCTGGTTTCCAGCGAAACATGAATGACGATATGATCAAAAAGCTCGGCGAAAACGGAGGTGTGATTCAGATTAATTTTGGATCCACATTTCTCGACTCAACTGTAGTAAAGCAGAATAACGAGAACCGGAATAAGCTCCGGGTTATTTTGGCAGAAAAAGGGTTGAGCATGCGGGATTCTTTGGCGAAACCGGTCATCGAGCAGTTTAGAAAAGACAATCCTTCGCTGTATGCCGATGTTGAAACGGTTGCTAATCACATTGACCATGTTGTCAAATTGGCAGGAATTGACCACGTGGGCATTGGATCAGATTACGATGGCGTGGGTGATAGCCTCCCAACCGGCCTAAAAGATGTATCTCAATACCCGAATCTCATTTATGCCCTTCTCAAGCGGGGATATACAGAATCTGATATTGAAAAAATCTGCTCTGGCAATGTATTTAGGGTCTGGAAGCGTGTGGCCGAAGTGGCCGCCCAGTCATTGTAGATAAAAGACTTACCAAGTAGGCGAAACAAGAATTAATCGTGAAGTATGAGAAACAATACCAGACAAATTGACCCACTGATCAGTACAGCGATTACAATTTTCTTTTTTTCCTGTTGCACGCTTTTCTCCGTTGTTTCTCTCGGGCAATCCAGTCCAAAGGCATTTCGCCTTCCCGCCAAGGCAACTTCGGCAGACTACGCCCACGGATATGTGCTGGCTAAACTGAAGAGCGACCATAGGGATTTATTTAGCCATACAAACGGCCGAACTACTTCAGGAATTTCTTCCAAAGTAGGCGTCACGGGTGCGCGCGAAATGATGCCACAGAAATCAATTGAAGGCCGTTTCCAAAAAGGACCCCGACGCCTGACCTCCTCTATTGATACGGGCCTTTACTATGAATTGATTTGTGCCCCCGGACAAGACATTGAAAGCTTCATCAATGACCTTTACTTGACAGGTTACTTCGAGGTGGTTGAACCTGACTACATCGGCAAGATGTCGTTCACAACAAATGATCCTCAACGCGCTAGTCAATATTATCTTGAGACAATTCGTGCCTACGATGCCTGGAATATTACGCAAGGAGATGCTGCCGTTACCATCGCCATCGTGGACTCGGGCGGAGACCTTGATCACCCGGATTTGGCTGCAAATATTTACTCGAATACCCTTGACCCGGTGGACGGAATAGACAATGACAACAACGGCTACATAGATGATTTTCAGGGTTGGGACTTCATGGGTGCAGATACCCTAAGTATCACTAACCCGGATTTTGTTGGCGATAATAATCCCCAGCTTTTTAAAGGAGGCCTTTTGGGCCACGGCGTCAATGTTGGTGGTTGTGCGTCTGCTGCTACCAACAACGGCGTGGGCATCTCGGGTGTGGGATTCAATACCAAGCTCATGTTTACCAAACACTCGGCCGACAATCAAAAAACTACAAGCGGAAGCGTGTATCGGGGATACAGCGGAATTCTTTACGCCGGTATTCGTGGCGCTCAGATAATCAACTGCTCCTGGGGTGGGCCCTTCCGAAGCGAAATTGTTCAGGACCTGATCAATTTCGTAACAATTGACTTAGGCTCTCTGGTGGTAGCAGCGGCTGGCAATGATGGAGTGGACCAAGAGTTCTTTCCGGCTGCCTACACTAATGTGCTCTCCGTTTCAGCAACCAACCAATCAAATGTAAAAGCAAGCTTTAGCAACTACGGCTCCTATGTGGATATCGCCGCCCCCGGAGTGTCAATTTTCACTACGGCATATGACAATATCTACACAAGCACTAGCGGAACTTCCTTTTCATCCCCCATTGTCGCTGGCGCCGCCGCCCTGGTCAAAGCTCACTTCCCTTCTTTTACCCCTCAGCAAGTTGCGGAGCAACTCCGGGTGACGGCCAACAGCAACGCGCTCTATTCAGCAAATCCCTCTTATACAGGCAAAATGGGTAAAGGCATTCTCGACATTTTTGCAGCACTTACCGTGCAGTCCCCCTCCCTTCGGGCATCCAACCCAAAACTTCTCAATGCTGGCGGGTCGCCTGCTGGGGCTGGAGAAAAAGGGTTTCTTACCTTTTCATTTTCCAACGTTCTAGCAGCAACCACCTCAGCTGTAGAAATCAGCGTGACTGAAAATTCTCCCGTTCTTGAAATCATTAAAGGAACGATCAAACCTGGCGTGATCCCCTCGGGCGGAACGATTACAAACAAACTGACACCATTTGAAATTCAAATCGCGGCTTCTGTTCCCAATAATTTTGAAATGCCCTTAACGATCACCTACACAGACGGAGTCTATGTTGATCAGGAGGTGGTTACATTTATTCTCAATCCCACGTACATCGATGTAGATGAAAATCGGGTAACCACAACCATAAGCGGCATTGGGCGTATCGGCTATGAAGATCCCGAAAGCAGCACGCGGACCAAAGGATCTGGCTTTGTATTCGATGGCAATTCCCTATTATATGAAATGGGGATCATGATGGGAACCGGCACGGGCACCCAACTGTACAACAATGTTCGGGGGGCAACAAATACCTTTGATAATGATTTTGTTTCTATCGGAGCACGAATAAAGGAAATCACGCCGGGCGATCGGTCCACCTCGGAAATCTTTGGATCTATCAGCAACAGTACTGTTGCTTCCTCCCAGGCCTATCAGGTGAAATACCGGAGTCTGGCTTGGAAAGAGCAACCGTATGACAAATTTGTGATCATCGAATATGTGATCTCGAATCCAACGGCCGCAGCGATTACAAATTTTCACTTTGGACTCTTCGCTGATTGGGATATTACCGAGAGTGGCGCTGAGGATGCTGCGGACTGGGCTAACGATTTAAAACTTGGTTATGTGTATCCAGCGCAGAGCGCCGCAAAACCTCACGCAGGAATTCAATTGCTCACCGGAACCCCGGAGTACTTCGCCATCGACAACAATCAAGCCATCAATGGCAATCCATTTGGTTTATACGATGGGTTTACTGATGCCGAAAAATTTCAAGCCTTATCCAGTGGCCTGGGGCGATTACAAGCCGGAATCACATCGGGAGGAGGAAATGATGTTAGCCATGTGGTAGGCTCGGGGCCTTACACGATCCCGGCAGGGCAACAAATTACCCTCGCCTTCGCATTACATTCAGCTGCCAACCTGAATGATTTACGCCTTTCGTCAAAGTATGCAGACAGCGTTTACAATTACACCTTGACTGCGCCGAAGCCTGCCATCACGGAAGTCAGCACGTGCTATGGAAGTGCCACATCCCTTACGGCAACTGGAGCAACTAAATACAAATGGTATAAATCCTTCACGGGTGGGGACTCATTCTTCACCGGGTCAACCTACAACACCGGTTCGCTCCTTAATGACACAACCTTTTATGTGTCCAACGCCACAAATTTTTACGAAAGTGTACGCACACCTGCCAAGGTCAATGTGAAAGCAAACCCGACCATATCGACTTCGGGATCAACGCTGATCTGCAGTAATGAATCCATTACGCTTTCCGTGGCGGATGCAGACAGCTACCTATGGAGTACTGGAGCAACAACAAAGACCATCCAGGTAAGTACAGCCGGCACATACTCCGTAACGGTAGGAAGCACATCACCAGCATGCTCTTCATCCTCATCGCCCATCACGGTCACCACCAATCTTGCGCCAGTGTCAAATTTTACAATTTCTGGAGATTTAATATCATTCCTGCCGATTCAACTCACTGATCAGAGCACCGACGCTGTTTCCTGGGTGTGGGATTTCGGCGACGGGACAACAAGCACGGCTCAAAACCCGACAGCCACCTATACGAAAGGGCAACCCTACGACATCTCACTCAAAGTAACATCGATCAATGGGTGTCAGCACACTTCCACGCAGACTGTGGACCTTATCACCGGACTTGCTGATGTTCCAACTGAACTTCTTGAAGTGTACCCGAATCCCTTCAGCTCATCGGTATTTGTTACGTTACAGGAGGGGATCTCGAGGCCACGGTCTGTCCAACTCCTTACCATCCAGGGTCGGTTGGTCTTCAGCAGCGAGAGCGTTACGCCCTCCCGCTTCGAAATTCCGGCCACAGACCTGCCACCCGGAATATATATTGTTCGTGTGGCCTACCCGGAGCGAATGGCAACCAGGAAAGTTGTAAAAATTCACTGATTCAGAGACGAGCCTCTCCGGAAGGCTTCGAATAATTAAACTGTCCTACTTGACCCTTCATCCTGAATTTCCTGAGTATTTTTGTCGTCGGTTTAACTAATTCCCTCATCCAGAATGCCCCGCGACAGAAGTATCCGCTCCGTACTTATCATCGGCAGCGGACCTATTATCATTGGTCAGGCGTGCGAATTTGATTATGCCGGCACCCAGGCCGCCCGCTCCCTCCGGGAAGAGGGGATTGAAGTCGTGCTGATCAATTCCAATCCGGCAACGATCATGACCGACAAGATCAACGCCGACCACGTTTACCTTAAGCCCCTCGAGAAAAAATACATCCGGGAAATCCTGGAAAATCACCATATCGATGCCGTCCTGCCCACCATGGGCGGCCAGACCGCGTTGAATCTCTGCATCGAATGCGAGAAAGCCGGAATCTGGCAACATTACGGTGTGCGGATTATCGGTGTTGACATCATGGCAATTGAGACTACCGAGGATAGGGAAAAATTCCGGCTGAAGATGCATGAATTGGGCGTCGGCGTTTGTAAAGGCGCAACGGCTGCTTCCTTCCTCCAGGGAAAAGAAATTGCACAGGAAATCGGATTCCCTTTGGTCATTCGCCCATCGTATACACTCGGCGGAACCGGGGGAGGATTTGTAGAAAGAATAGAAGACTTCGACGAGGCCATCAACCGCGGCCTTCACGCGTCGCCCATTCATGAGGTGCTCGTAGAGCAAAGCATCATGGGCTGGAAGGAATATGAACTGGAACTTCTGCGCGACGGAAAAGGAAACGTCATCATCATTTGTTCCATTGAGAATTTTGACCCGATGGGAATTCACACGGGTGATTCCATCACGGTTGCGCCAGCTATGACGCTGCCGGACACGGTCTATCAGCACATGCGCGACCTGGCCATCAAAATGATGAATGGCATTGGACAGTTTGCAGGAGGCTGCAACGTTCAATTCTCCGTCAATCCAAACAACGACGACGAAATCATTGGCATTGAGATCAACCCCCGCGTATCCCGTTCTTCAGCACTTGCATCCAAAGCAACCGGCTACCCCATTGCAAAGATTGCGGCCAAACTGGCCATCGGATATAACCTGGATGAACTGAAAAACGCAATCACCGGAACCACAACAGCCTATTTCGAACCCGCGCTCGATTACGTCATCGTGAAAATCCCTCGTTGGAATTTTGACAAGTTCCAGGGCGCCGACCGCAGGCTTGGGCTGCAGATGAAATCCGTTGGCGAAGTCATGGGCATCGGGAGAAATTTTCAGGAGGCGTTGCAGAAGGCCTGTCAGTCGCTGGAAATCCGTCGCAATGGCCTCGGCGCCGATGGCAAAGAACTCACGAAGCAAGCTGATCTGCTTTATAGCCTGGAGCACCCCAGTTGGAATCGTCTCTTTCATGTTTACGATGCCATGAAGCTTGGCATTTCGATGAAGACCATTCAGCATCTGACAAAAATTGATCCCTGGTTTCTCGAACAAATCTGGGAACTTACTGAAATGGAGAAGGAGATCGAGAAATACAATCTCGACACCCTTCCCAAAGAACTGCTTCGCAAAGCGAAAGAAAAAGGCTACGCTGATCGTCAAATTGCACATCTCATTCGATGCCTGGAGAGCGAAGTTCACAAGAAGAGAAGATCACTCGGCATCAACCGTGTATACAAACTTGTGGACACTTGCGCTGCAGAGTTTGAAGCAAAGACCCCGTACTACTACTCCACATTCGCTGCGGAAAACGAATCCGTAGTTTCTGATAAGAAGAAGGTCATTATTCTCGGTTCCGGGCCAAACCGGATTGGTCAGGGCATCGAGTTTGACTATTCCTGCGTGCATGGCGTGCTCGCCGCGAAAGAGTGCGGCTACGAGACCATCATGCTCAACTGCAATCCCGAAACAGTCTCTACTGACTTTGACATTGCAGACAAGCTTTACTTTGAACCTGTTTTCTGGGAACATCTCTGGGATATTATTCAACACGAGAAACCCGAGGGCGTCATCGTTCAGCTCGGCGGGCAAACTGCTCTTAAGCTGGCTGAAAAACTTCACAAGTACGGCGTAAAGGTTCTCGGGACTTCCTTCGAAGCCCTTGACCTGGCTGAAGACCGGGGGAGCTTTTCAACACTGTTGAAAGAAATGAACATCCCCTATCCGCATTTCGGCGTTGCGCGCGATGCCGATGAGGCTTTGGAGGTTTCTAAAACCATTGGCTTCCCGCTTTTGGTCCGTCCTTCCTATGTACTTGGCGGTCAGAGCATGAAGATTGTCATCAACGAAACTGAACTCGAAAATCATATCCTGGATATCTGGAAGCATCTCCCTGATAACAAGGTGCTGCTTGACCATTTCCTGGATGGCGCCATTGAAGCGGAGGCAGACGCAATCTGTGATGGGGAAGACGTGTACATCATTGGCATCATGCAACACATTGAGCCCGCGGGCATTCATAGCGGCGATTCCTATGCCGTGTTGCCGCCTTACAACCTGGGAGACTTCGTCGTCAAGCAGATTGAAAGTCATACCAAGCGAATCGCCCTAGCCTTGAAGACGGTGGGATTGATCAACATTCAATTTGCAATCAAGCAGGACAAAGTATACATCATCGAAGCAAACCCACGCGCCTCACGGACGGTGCCCTTCATCTGCAAAGCCTATGACGAACCGTACGTCAACTATGCCACCAAAGTGATGTTGGGCGCCAAGAAGGTCAAGGATTTCAAGTTCAATCCAACAAAGAAAGGGTACGCCATCAAGGTGCCGGTCTTCTCGTTCTCCAAGTTCCCCGAAGTCAGCAAGCAACTAGGACCGGAGATGAAATCTACTGGTGAAGCGATCTACTTCATCGATGATTTGATGGATGATTATTTCATGAACATTTATTCGGAACGGAATCTGTACCTGAGTCGGTAGTACTCCACTTATATTCATCTCCGTTAGGAGCGACCTGTTCGTTTTTTGCACAGGATGCCTATTCCCTCCGCAAGGAATTCACGGGATTAACAATTGCCGCCTTGATTGATTGGTAACTAACTGTCAAAAGAGCAATGCCTATCGCCAAAAATCCAGCGATTAGGAATGTATCCAAGCCAATGGAAATGCGATAGGCAAACCCACTCAACCAGGAGTCCATGATGTACCAGGCCAGCGGTCCGGCCAGTACCAAAGCGATAGCCACCAGTTTGGTAAAGTCTTTCGAAAGCAGGAGCACTACGCCCGGAACGGAAGCGCCCAAAACTTTCCGAATCCCAATTTCTTTTGTGCGTTGACTAGCCGTGAACGCCGACAGACCAAAAAGTCCAACACAGGCGATGACAATAGCCAGACCGGAGAACACGCTGAACATTTTTCCTGATTGCTTTTCCTGCGCATACCCCTTATCCAGATTGTCTTCCAGAAACTCATACTTGAATGGTTGTGCCGGGGCTAGTTCTTTCCATAGCGTCTCGATTTTCCCTATCGCGTCCTGCTGCAGGCTTCCCTTCATTCGAATGGCGATGTAGTTTGTATTGGAGCGGCGTCCAAACACCTCCGTACTCAAGATCACAAGCGGGGTAATTTCGTCGCGCAACGATTGGAAATGAAAATTGCTGACTACGCCAACTACCGTGAAAATCCGTTGTCCTTGATTCACAGAATCTCCACGAAACAGATCACCATTCGAGAGGCGCTGCCCGACGGGATCTTTAAGGCCAATTGTCTTGACGGCTGCTTCATTCAAAATAATGTTCAATGAATCAGCTGTTTCTTTGGAAAAGAATCGCCCATCTTTAATGTGAAATCCGATGGCTGGCGCAAAGTCATCATCCATTAACATCGTTTTCACGGTTAGCACTTCATTCGATCCCACCGGCTGAAACATTTGGCCGAACACATCGTCGCGGTTTCCAACACGCGCGCTGGTACCAGCCACCGCTTTCACCTCAGGCATTTGTCTCACCTTTTCCAAAAACGATTCTGCATTCTTGTCCAACGTAAATGCACGATCTACCATCATTACGGATTCCTTACTAAAACCAAGATCTTTGTTTTGCATGAAGCTCATTTGCCTGCCCACAAGCAAGGTGGCCACAATCAGGAAGACCGAGATCATAAACTGAAATACAACCAGCCCGTTTCTTAGCCACGCGCCACTGGAGCTTCGGCTAAACGAGCCTTTCATCACGTCTACCGGATTGAATGATGAAAGTACAAAGGCAGGATACAAACCAGCCAATATTCCAACTAACACCGCAAATCCACCGAGGCCCAGAATGACATCCGGCCCAATCACAAATTGAAGGTTCTTTTCTACCAGGTTGTTGAACATTGGAAGTAGCAGGTAAGCCGCTGCGATAGCAAGGGCTGTACTTAGCACCGCAAGCAGGATGGCCTCGAGCAGAAATTGCGAAATCAACTGGTTTCTTAGCGATCCCATCACTTTGCGAAGCCCAACTTCGCGGGCCCGGGAGGCTGAGCGAGCCGTTGCCAGGTTCATGAAGTTGATGCAAGCGATGACAAGGATCAGCAAAGCGATGAGGGATAGCCCATAAACGTACTTTCGATTTCCGCTCGGGGTCGTAGTGAATTCCAGGTTGGTAGGATCAAGGTGAATGGATGTGAGTGGCTGAAGAAAATACCGGTACCCGTTTCCTGCCTTCTTATAATCCGCCCAGGACTGTTTCAGCTCCCGCTCAATCTGTCCCGATGCGTAGGTGTCAACCATCTTTGGAAACTTAGCTTCCAGGGCCTTGGCATCAGTTCCCGGCTTGAGTTTGATGTAAGTTTGCGAATTGAAGCTGATGTAGTTCTCGTTGGCAAAAAACTGAGCCGGGTTGAAGGAGGCCATAAACTCAAACTTCAGGTGCGAGTTGTCCGGGAACTTTTCAAATACACCGCTCACTTTAAACTCACGGAAATTTCCTTTCAAGACTTTATTTAACGGATCGGCTGTGCCAAAATACTTTTCGGCCATTGCCCGGCTTATGATCACCTGATTGGGTGTTGCCAAGGCCGTCTTTCGATCGCCCTGGATCAGCGGGACGTCAAAAAAGGAAAAGAATGCAGTGTCCGTAACATAAAAATTGTCCTCTTCGAAGGTCTTCAGCTCTTTCTCAGGCGTTTCGTAGGTGATGATTACACCCTGATTTGGCCCCAGTAGGTGCAAGCTATTTTCAACTTCTGGAAAATCGCGTTGCATCGTTGCGGCATAACTGTGGGGTATCACAGCGTAAAAAGTAGAGTAATTTGGGTACTTGCGTTCCAAACCCACCTTGTAAATCTGATCGGATCCAGGCAGGAATTTATCATACGATGTCTCATACTGCACGTAAAGCACGATGAGCAAACAGGCCGTAATGCTGACGGCGAGCCCGACCATATTGATTACCGTATAGACTCGCTGTTTGATCAGGTTTCGGACAGCGATGCGGATGAAATTGCTAAGCATGGGATAAAGACGATAAAAAGGGTCATTTGGTTTAATTTCAAGAGGTGTTTTTAAAGGAGAAAACAGGCCAACAGCTCCAAATGACCCTAATTGGGCGACCAAAGTCTTAAGAAACTTTTACCTTTGACCCTCGGTTTAAGGCCTATGTGGAAACTGATTATTATCCTGGTGCTGGTGATCTACCTGCTGAACAAGATTTCGGTGGTGCTTTTTAGGGTCATGGGCAGGCCGCAACCCCCGCCTCCCAGCTTTCGTGGAACGGCCAACGGCACTGCAAATTCCAACGGCAAGCAGACGCCCAAACGAAATGGCGGAATAAAGGGAGGCGACTATGTCGATTACGAAGAAGTGAAGTAATCCTGAGTTCCTAATCCAGAACCTGGTAAACCCTATGTCCATTGTTCACTTTTACAAATATCAAGCAGCTGGAAATGATTTTCTTTTGGTGGACAACCGGAAGGGGCAACACACCTTCTCGAATGAACAAATCTCAGCACTCTGCCACCGCCGTTTCGGGATCGGAGCAGATGGCATCATCCTGCTGAGTGAAGATTCACAGGCGGAATTTCGCATGATTTATCACAACGCGGATGGAAGTCAGAGTTTCTGCGGCAACGGATGCAGAGCAGTCGTCGATTTTGCCCATCGCCTGGGTCACATCGGAAAGAAAACAGTTTTCATGGCTCACGATGGAAGGCATGAAGCTGAAATCCTGGGTGAAGGAAATATCCGTGTATCGCTGAACGATGTCCGCGCAATTGAAGAAAAATCAGCAAGTGATTTCTTCGTTAATACGGGCACGGAACACCATGTTCGTTTTGTGACGGACCTCGAGCATTACCCGGTGTTTGACGAAGGAAGAAAGATCCGGTACAGCGCCGCATATCCCGGAGGAACCAATGCCAACTTTGTCGAACTTCTTCCTGATAGCCAAGTTGCTTTTCGCATCTACGAGCGGGGCGTGGAAGACGAAACGCTCTCCAGCGGATCGGGAGCCACTGCCTGCGCCCTGGTCAGTGCAAAGCGATTTGGGCTCACTTCTCCAGTAGTGCTCAAAACCCGCGGAGGCTACCTCCTGGTGGAGTTCCGGCAACGCCAGGATGGTACGTTCACCCATATTTTCTTTGTCGGCCCTGCCCAGCTTGTTTTTGAGACTCGGTTGGACGTTTAGGTCTGCCAAATTGCCCTTTTCTGCCAGTTTGGACCTATAATTGCACCCCTGAAAATCTTAACTTTACGCCCCTGGTCCATGGGATCGTGGACTTCTGACTGTTTATGCTGAAACTTATCGCCAAATTATTCGGAACCAAGTCTCAAAAAGACATCAAGCGGGTTATGCCGCTGGTCGAGCAAACAATTAAAGAAGGTCAGGCTTTGATTGCCATGTCCCATGACCAACTGCGGGAACAAACACGTCAGGTTGAGGCTCGGATTGTTAGTGCCCTACAGCCGACTGACTTGCAGATCGCAGGACTTCATAAAACGATTTCCGATAGCCCGGAAATGGACCTCCATCAGAAAGAGGCAGTCTTTCAGCAAATTGATGCACTGGCGCTTACCCGAAATAAGGAACTCGAAAATGTTCTACTCGAAGTTCTCCCAAAGACTTTTGCCATTGTCCGGGAAACCGCAAGACGCTTTAAAGAAAATTCATACCTCGAAGTAACCGCCAACGAAAGTGACCATCGCTTCGCTGCACAGCATGAGCACGTAAAGATTACGGGCGACAAAGCCCATTGGCAAAATCAATGGCTTGCCGCAGGAAACCTTGTCACGTGGGACATGGTGCACTACGATGTACAAATCATTGGGGGCATTGTTCTCCATGAAGGAAAAATTGCCGAGATGGCTACCGGAGAGGGAAAGACGCTTGTAGCTACTTTTCCGGCATTCCTGAATGCACTTGCGCGGCGCGGCGTGCACATTGTTACGGTAAACAACTACCTGGCCACCCGGGACAGCGAATGGATGGCACCGCTATTTCAGTTCCATGGAATGCGGGTGGATTGCATTGATAAACACGAGCCCAATTCCAACGCCCGACGAAACGCCTATCAGGCTGACATCACCTACGGCACCAACAACGAATTTGGATTTGACTACCTCCGCGACAACATGGCACGTGATCCGGAAGAAATGGTTCAGCGGGGCCACCATTATGCGATGGTCGATGAAGTGGATAGCGTACTAGTCGATGAGGCCCGCACACCGTTGATTATCTCCGGACCAGTTCCGCGTGGTGATGAGCATGAGTTTTATGATCTGAAGCCTCGGATTTTCAAAGTTGTAGAAGTCCAGAAGAAATTAGTAACGCAGTTCCTGAACGATGCGAAGAAATTCATAAGTGAAGGAAATGACAAAGACGGCGGCCTTGCCTTGTTCCGTGCGCACCGCGGCATGCCCAAGTTCAAGCCCTTGATCAAATTCCTCAGCGAAGCCGGAAATAAACAACTTCTGCAGAAAACAGAAAACTACCACCTCCAGGACAATAAGAAAGAAATGCCGAAAGCGGATCTGCCGCTCTATTTTATTATTGATGAAAAGGACAATAGCGTAGAGCTAACGGAAAAAGGTATTGACCTTATCACGGGTGAGGGCGAAGACGCGCGGTTTTTCATCCTTCCGGAAATTGGCATGGAGCTGAACAAAATTGAAAAGGACCCCGGATTGGATGGAACTGCCCGTTTTGAGAAGAAAGAAACGCTCATTCGTGATTATTCAACCAAGGCTCAGCGAATCCACAGCATCAACCAGTTGTTAAAAGCGTACACGCTGTTTGAAAAAGATACAGAGTACATCATCGTTGATGGTAAAGTGAAGATTGTTGATGAGCAGACGGGGCGGGTGCTGGAGGGCAGGCGTTACTCTGATGGGTTGCACCAAGCGATCGAGGCCAAAGAAAACGTGAAGGTTGAAGATGCTACGCAAACCTACGCAACCATTACGCTTCAAAACTATTTTCGCATGTATCATAAGCTGGCCGGTATGACTGGAACAGCGGAGACAGAGGCAGGTGAATTGTGGGATATCTACAAACTCGACGTCGTGGTCATTCCCACCAACAAACCAGTGACTCGGGTAGATATTGACGACCTCGTCCATAAGACCATGCGTGAAAAATTCAATGCAGTGGTTGAAGAAATTGTGACATTGACAAGTGAAGGGCGACCCGTACTTGTCGGAACAACGTCTGTCGAAATTTCCGAATTGCTGAGCCGCATGCTACAGATCCGAAAGATCAAGCACAACGTACTAAATGCAAAACAACACCAGCGCGAAGCTGAGATTGTTGCAGAAGCTGGTAAGCCGGGCACTGTGACCATAGCAACCAACATGGCTGGCCGCGGTACGGACATCAAGCTCACTCCAGAGTCACGCGCCGCCGGTGGCCTCGCGATCATTGGAACAGAACGCCACGAATCCCGACGTGTTGACCGTCAGTTGCGCGGCCGATCAGGCCGACAGGGGGATCCGGGGACTTCAAAGTTCTACGTCTCACTAGAAGACAATTTGATGCGACTTTTCATGCCGGAACGTATCGCCCGCATTATGGATCGGCTGGGTCTGAAAGAAGGAGAAGTGATTTCACACTCGATGGTTACTAGCTCAATCGAGCGAGCGCAGAAAAAAGTGGAAGAGAATAACTTTGGCATCCGAAAGAGACTTTTGGAGTACGACAACGTGATGAACTCTCAGCGCGATGTCATCTATCGTCGCCGGCGCAACGCCCTCTACGGCGAGCGGCTTCAGTTGGACATCCTCAACATGCTGTACGACACGTGCGATGATATTGTGGCAAGCTCCAAAACTGGCGAATCACTGGATAATCTGAAGATGAGCGTGCTGACTATTCTTGGCCTTGATTTTGCAATTGACCAGGAAGAGTTCGTTAAACTTGAACCCCAGCCCCTGACAGAAAAATTGTATGAGCAGGCGCTGCATCACTACGAAACGAAGAACAAGATGGTCGCCCAGAAATCGCTTCCCATCATGCAGGAAATAAACCGGACGCGGGGAGCCACCATTGAAAACATCCTGGTTCCGTTCACCGATGGTTTAAAGCAAATTGGCGTGGCCGCCCCGCTGAAGAAATGCCTGGAGACCAACAATGCAGAACTCATTCGGGCCATGGAGAAAATGATCACGCTGGCCATCATTGACCAGCAGTGGAAAGAACACCTCCGCGATATGGATGATCTCAAGCAAAGTGTTCAAAACGCAGTGTATGAACAGAAAGATCCGCTGCTCATTTACAAGTTTGAAGGATTTGAGGCCTTCAAACGATTTATCGCCAAAGTGAACGAAGAAACTATTTCCTTCCTCCTGAAGGCAGAAATTCCCACTCAAGACCAGGAACAAGTTCAGGAAGCACGCACACAAAAGCGGCAACGATACAGTGAACAGAAAGACGAGTCACGGTCGTTGCTCCAGGGGGGAGGAGAAGCTGCTGCTCCACAGCGCGAAGTAGAGCAAAAAATAGCACCTGTAAAATCTGAACGAGTTGCTGGCCGTAACGATAAGGTAACCGTTCAGTACCCCGACGGCCGCCTACTGAAGGATGTAAAATACAAGAAGGTAGAAGATGATATTAAGAGCGGACGCTGTATCGTAATTGAGCAATAATGGTAAATGTATCTCCGGTAGACAACGAAAGAGCATGGATCGGCCAAGAAATAAAGGCCGGAATACTCTTGATGCTTCTGCTCGGATCATCCCTGTCATCTTTGGCACAGCTAGCCAAATCGTACTACCACGAAGACCTCTATTCGTTGCGGCCTAAAATAGAAGAACCTGCTGATTCTTCGTTTGAGTTGGCTACCCATCGTCCAAAAGACTTTTTCTCTCCAACAATGAACGTCAACCACAAAGTTGAGAATGTTCTGGACAGCATCAATCGCTTCAACGTCACCCGTAAGTTTATCGATGGATATACTATCCAGATTTACTCTGGTCAAAATAAGGAGGAGGCAATGAACACCAAGAAGAAAATGATGGGAGAAAGCGGCCTAAATGCGATAATCGAATACAATCAACCAAAATTCCGAGTCCGCGTTGGAAATTACTACTCCCGCCTGGAAGCCCAAAAAGATCTCACCCGCTTGAGGCGACTGTTCCCAAACACTATTCTTGTGCCTGAAAAAATTCTCGTCCGCTGATGTCGTTACTGGATACGGTTCGCAAGGAATCACTATCAATTGCCCCTGATGTCATCCGCTGGCGTCGTTACCTTCACGCTCATCCAGAGCTTTCCTACAACGAAATAAACACCGCTCGGTTTGTTGCGCAGACCTTACGGGAGATTGGAATCGCACCACAGGAAGGAATTGCAGGCACGGGAGTTCTTGCCCTGATTGAAGGAATGAATCCCTCCAAAAAGATAATCGCTTTACGCGCAGATATGGATGCGCTGCCTATCCATGAGGCAAATGATACGCCATATCGCTCTCAGAATCCCGGCGTTATGCATGCCTGCGGCCACGATGTTCACACTACCTCGCTGTTGGGAACGGCCCGGATTTTATATCGCATCAAAGATCAATTTGAAGGAACGGTCAAGCTGCTTTTTCAACCAGGAGAAGAAAAAAACCCGGGTGGAGCATCGTTAATGATTCGCGATGGCGCGCTGAAGAATCCAGTGCCTTCCGGAATCATCGGTCAGCACGTGATGCCTCTACTGCCCGTGGGCACAATCGGCTTTCGAGAAGGCATGTATATGGCCAGCTCAGATGAAATATATATCAAGGTGATCGGAAAAGGCGGCCATGCAGCTGCCCCCGAATTTATCATTGACCCCGTCCTGATCGCGTCGCACATCATTGTCGCCCTCCAACAGGTAATAAGTCGCAATGCAAATCCACGCCAAGCCACCGTTTTGTCGTTTGGGAAAATAGTTGCTGACGGGGCTACCAACATTATTCCAAACGAAGTTAACATCGCCGGAACGTTCCGCGCATTGAACGAGGCCTGGCGGAAAGAAGCGCTCTCCAAAATCGAAAGGATTTCAACCGGTGTTGCAGAAGGCATGGGGGGACGATGTGAAGTGACCATCTCTCACGGCTATCCGTACCTGGAAAACAATCCGCAACTAACCCGGCGGATACGCAAGGCTGCCGAAGAATACGTGGGGGCTTCCCATGTCGTGGATTTGGACCTAACACTGGGATCTGAGGATTTTGCGTACTATTCCCATGTGGTGCCCGCGTCATTCTACCGGCTGGGCACGCGCAACGAAGCAAAAGGAATTACCTCCTATGTGCATACGCCGACCTTCGACATCGATGAAGATGCGCTAGGCATCGGCCCCGGTCTCATGGCCTGGATGGCAATATGCGAATTGGGCGAATAATCATCGCCCCTAATTAAGTCTCTGTTAATACCTTTCTGGTTGCCCGTGGGTTTCTATCTTTACAAGGCTCCATGAAGGAAAATCTCTCTATTACAGAACAGGTCCCTCCCCCACGCCCGGCTTGGAAAACGGTCGCTCGCAACACCATCTACATTCTCTTCGCGCTGTTTATTTTTTTGTTTGCGCTCGAACTCATGCTCTCCGCGCTGCAACACTTGGGTAAACCTGCGGCCGAAACCATTATTCTTGCCACTTCTAACCCGTTCACCGCCCTTTTCATCGGCTTGTTGATTACGGCAATTATTCAGAGCAGTACGGCCACTACCTCCATGACCATTGCCCTTGTCGCTTCCGGTTCCCTTACGTTGCAAAGCGCAATACCAATCGTTATGGGGGCCAATATTGGAACCACGATTACAAGCACCATTGTCTCCCTGGGATTCCTTCCGCGAAAGAAAGAGTTCCGACGAGCCGTTTCCGCGGGCACCTATCACGACTTCTTCAACATTCTTACGGCTAGCGTCCTCTTCCCGCTCGAATACTATTTTCAACTCCTTTCAAAAGTTTCTCATTTCATTGCAACGCAGTTCTTCAATCAGCCCATCGGTCTATCCAACGGAAATTTTAGTTTGATTAGTGGCGTTAGCCAGTTGACTGATTTGATTGCCGTAACGATTGACAATGGGTTTGTGCTTATCGCCCTTTCATTTGTGATACTCTTCGGCTCCATTCTCTTTTTCAGAAAAGTGCTGACCAGTCTACTTGGGTTTGGATTGCCCAACCGGTTTCAGCAGTTCTTCTTCCGCAATGCATGGAAATCCTTTGGCTGGGGTGTGCTGACCACCGCTGCCATCCGATCGAGCACTGTCACTACTTCGCTCGTTGTCCCGTTGGTCGCGAAAAAAGTAGTCAAACTGCGAAGCGCAGTTCCATTCATATTGGGCGCCAATATCGGCACCACCCTAAGCGCATTCGTTGCAGCCATGGTGAATTCGAACACCGCCATCAGCATTGCCATCGCCCATTTTCTGTTTAACTTCATCGGGGTGCTGCTTTTCTTTGTAATGCCTGGCTTACGGGAACTACCCATCGCGCTGGCCACCGGCCTTGGTCGCCTCACGATGAAATATCGGCTTATCGGGTTTCTATACCTCCTGATGACCTTCTTTTTCATTCCCTTCTCTTTGATCTACTTCAATCGAGATGCCGTGTCGGTTACTGAACTCACCTACAGGCGAACCGAAAACAATAAGACAACCTTTTCGACAGTCATTACACGAACATTTGAAAACAAGTTTGTCAGCAGCTGGTCTGAATACCCTGAAGAATCCACATCTGGTCCGTCGCTCATGTATTCTGTTTACCATAAAAACAATCTGCTTATCATCAACAACGAACTTTTTGAATTGAATCGTCCAGGCTTCTGCCGCGATGGAGAAGATTCTGGCGGAAAATTTACCATGTGCATCCGGGAAATTATTCCGCGCCTGGTGCTGGACTCCAACCTAGCTGTTGATTCCGTTTTTGTATTTGAAAAGAAATATGAGGGCGGGTTGCCGCACTCTACCTGGAGCTACATTAGCTCGGAATCCAATCTACTTGTCAAGCGCGACATGCGCGATTCCCTTGGAAATACCACCTATTTGGAAGTGTTGATTCGAATAGTCAAGAAGTAACCCGCAGCCAAGGTCAATAGTCAATGGCCTCCTGGTTTTTAATAACACCGAGCAACTACCCGGCTATTTTCATGGCCTATTGACAGTCGACTTTGGACTACTGACTAAAAACCCAGTGTTCATCCCTGAAAAAGCCAAAATCAGCTATATTGCACCCGTGGATAAAATCGCAGATTCCATCTTGAAATTTCTCAAACTGGACAGCCTGGTACAGCACATTACCGGGTATGTCGAGGCACGCATTGAATTGATGAAGGTGGAGATTCGAGAGGATCTGGCCAAAACAGTAGCACGCGCCATTGTCTTGATAACCCTCATTCTTTTTGGCTTTCTCTTTTTGCTGTTTCTCAGCATCGGTCTTGCCCACTTTATTATTTCCTATATACATAATGCTTACCTCGGCTATTGGGCCGTCGCTGGATTGTACGGGGCATTCTTTTTTATTCTTGTCTTATTTCGCAAACCCATTTACGAGCGGTTTGAAAGACAGTTGATGGAGGCAATCAAACGAAAGGAGAAGTAGCCATGGAATTGCTCGAAACACAGGATCCGGAAAAGAAACGACTCATAGAGACTTCTGACCGCCACAAGCGGGCGATGGAAAAGGAGATCGGTGATCTCACGCAGAAGACAGACCAGATACTCAAGAATACCCTCATCATCGGAGGTTCACTGCTCGTGACTTTTTTTGTTATCAGCGCCCTCTCCAAGAAGCGCAAGAAGAAGAAAAAGAAAATATCTCAGGCAGAGGCTGCTAAAACAGGCGAGGGGCTAGACCCCGCTGTTGAGGAGGAAGTGGATGATGGTCCTTCTGTACTTGGGCAAGTAGGAACCCAACTTCTCAATCAAGCTTCACTCATGGTGTTGGACATCGCCCGTCAAAAGCTTTCCGAGTATCTCGCCACACGAAATAAAGCCGGATGAGCATCCTTGAAGTCATCCAGCAACGACACCAGGTGGGAAAAAAGTCGATCGCTGTGTTGGTCGACCCCGACAAGGTTGACGACCCATCCAAATTGCGCCACCTCATTCATCTCGCAAATGAAAATTGCATTGATTTCTTTTTTGTCGGCGGTAGCCTGATCACCACATCAAATCTCGCTGATGTAATCCAAGCCATCAAAGAAGAGGTCAGCATTCCAGTCATTCTATTTCCGGGGAGTTCGCTGCAAATTGATCCCAGTGCGGATGCGATCTTGTTTCTCTCCTTGATTTCCGGCCGTAATCCTGACTTGCTGATTGGGCAGCATGTTCAGGCAGCCCCGATTCTGAAGAACAACCGAATCGAAGTGCTGCCGACAGGTTACATCCTCATTAGCTCCGGTCGTATTTCTTCAGTTGCATACATCAGCAACACCACGCCCATCCCCGACGACAAGTATTCACTCGCTGCCTGCACGGCTCTCGCTGGCGAAATGCTGGGGTTGCGTATGATTTATCTTGATGCCGGAAGTGGAGCTGAGCGAGAGATCAGTGCCAAAATGATTTCAGCCGTACGTAAGACGATCAGCGTTCCCTTAATTGTCGGCGGTGGAATCAACACGGCGAAGAAAGCGCTAAGCGCACTCGAGGCTGGCGCCGACATGATTGTCATTGGCAATGCGCTGGAGAAGGACCCCGACTTACTCACCGAAATCAGCGACCAGGTATACGACTGGAACCAGCGGATGGAGGCGGGTAAGTGAAGTAGGTTGCAGGTTGCAAGTAGTCAGGCATGAGCAAAGTTGACACAAAAGACCTAAATCGCTTCCTCAAGCCCTTCCCTGCCGACATGCGGGAACGAGCCTTGTGGCTACGGGATTTTGTTTGGGACCTCTACCCGACGGCCAACGAACTTATTTACGACAACTACAACGCACTCGCTTTCGGCTGGTCTGTTACCGATCGGGTAGGCCACCTGTTCTGCACAATTGCCGTTGGTCGAACCAGCGGGAACATCCACTTCGGATTTTATTGGGGCGCTTCACTAAATGACCCGAAAAAGCTCCTGATCGGAAATGGAAATCAATACCGATATATTTTGGTGAAGACTATTGAATCATTTCCAAAAAACGTACATGAAGAAGTTGATGAAAGAGGCCAATGCACATTCAGTGGCCAAAGTAAAAGACAAGAGTCAGTTGATGCAGGGTAAAACCATCGTAAAGTCAATATCCACAGCAAAGCGCGTTTTGAGCAAGAAGAAAGCCCCGGCTAAGCCAAAAGCGAAATCCAGGTCAAAATCAAAGAAGTAAGAAATATTACTTTCTCATGCTATCGGTGATCATCCGTGCAATGCGAGGCAAAAGAGAGTTCCTGGTATCTAGTCCGCACTAGATTCGAAAGGAAACGTGCCACAGATGGCATATTTATCACGGATAAAACTCGCCAACATGTACCTTTGGTATGTCTTGTCATTAACATCAAAAAAAATTTATCTCCATGAATCGAAAAGACTTTATTGCCACAGCGGCCATCCTGAGCAGCGCTTCTCTGCTTCCCAAAAACAGTGTTCTTGCGCAGGGCCTTGCGGAAAGCGGAATGGACCGGCTTACCGATGATTCAGGAAATTTTACTCTGCAGTCACTGCCGTATGCCGAAAGCTTCCTGGAACCTCACATGGATCAGGAAACACTTCATCTTCACTATACCTTTCATCATGGGGATGCAGTGAAGGCAGCCAATAAGGACCTTCAAATGGTAAGAAAGTCGCTGGACGAGAACAACGTAGAGACGGTTGACTACTGGACCAAGAAACTCTCCTTCCATTTATCATCTCACATTCTCCATACCATTTTTTGGACCAACCTGACCAATTCGAAAACAAGTCCAAAGAATGAGCTGCTAAAAAGTATCGAAACAGATTTTGGCAGTTACGACAAACTGAAAATTCTGATGGCTCGTACCTCCAAGGGCGTGGATGGAAACGGTTGGGGAATTTTAGGTTACCATCCTGCGACTCAAAAACTGATCGTGATGCAGTGCGAGAATCACGAAAAACTGACCGTGTGGGGAATCATCCCCATCCTGGTTGTCGATGTATGGGAACACTCGTACTATCTCAAATATCGAAATCGTAGGGGAGAATTCGTCGACAATTTATTCAATGTGCTGAATTGGGACAATGTGGCTGATCGATTCAATTTGGCCAGGAAAATTGGCTAATTCATTTTTCGACCTTTTGATCATCTGCACGAATGCAATTCGCACTCAGCGGGTGATCGCTGTACTCCTTCTACTATTGCCTGCTTCGCTCATTGCCCAGCATGCGCTTCCGGATACGGTAAATGCTTATTTCGCAGACAGTAAAATAACTTTCGACGGCAACCTCACGGATAGTGTGTGGAGCAAAGCACAACGAATCAGCAACTTTACCCAGCGCGATCTCAATTTTGGGCAACCCTGTACCGAACAAACAGAAGTAGCTGTTGTATATACCCAACTCGCGTTGTACATCGGTGTCTGGGCTTACCAGCGGGATCCACAAACCATCGTTGCAAAATTTCTACAGCGTGATTTCAATTTTAGTACCGATGACAATTTCAAGTTGATCATCAGCCCCTTCAACGACAAGCGGAACGGTTACGAGTTCGTTATCAATCCGCTGGGAGCACGTGCAGATATGCTGGTCTCCAGCGCCGAAGATGCCAATATCAATTGGAACGGAGTGTGGGATACAAAGACCATCATTACCGAGAAGGGGTGGTTTGCTGAAATAGTTATTCCCTTTACTTCACTTAAATTCAGAAAGGGTGATGTTCAAATCTGGGCCGTCAATTTTGAGCGGAATATCCGGTTCAGAAATGAGCAATCCCGTTGGCAGGGGTGGTCACGGGACTTTCCTTTTGAAAGCATTGCCAACGCCGGGACACTGAATGGAATAAAGAATATTGGATATTCAAAAAGATTTGAATTGAAGCCTTATGGCCTCGCTGGCTACACCAAACCGAACGACAGTCCGACAGACTATACCAAAAAAGTAGGTGCTGATCTGAATATCAACATAACGCCAACACTTAAACTTAATCTCACTACGAATACGGATTTTGCCCAAGTTGAAGCCGACCGCATACCCGTAAATCTCACACGGTTCAGTTTGTTCTATCCAGAGAAAAGGGAATTTTTCCTTGAAGGCTACCAGAACTATCAGTTCTCCTTTGGCAACAACAACCAGGCCTTTTATACGCGAACCATTGGTCTGGAAAATCGTCAGCCCGTTCCCATTATTGCGGGAGTACGGCTATTTGGCAAGGAGAAACGAAGCAATATCGGTTTCCTTTCCATTCAATCTGCAGAAAAGGATACGTTACCATCTACCAATCATACTGTACTTCGCTACCGTCACGATATGGGTAAGCAATCCAATATTGGCTTTATCACGACATCAAAAGTAGATGAATTACATAGCAACCAGGTTTTTGGTATCGATGCAACGTACAATACGTCGGAATTCCTCAAAAACAAGAACCTGGTGGTTTACGGAAATTTTGCCCGAAGTATTACAGGATACAAAAATGCGGGAATGCCAAACCCTGACGGTAATGGGCATGCATATCGGGTCTTTGTTGACTATCCTAACGATCAAATGGATATTTTTGCATCGATTAGTGAAATAACAAACAATTTCAATGCTGAATCAGGATTTATCAACCGTAAAAATTACCGTCTTTATACTTGGGCGGTACGACTCACTCCCCGTTGGCTGACTTCCTATGGCGTTCGTAAAATGAATTTCAAACCCTGGGAGTTCCAGTATTATCAAACGCTCAACACCGGAGAGCTGGAATCATTCTTCAACGAGAGTAGACCTTTCGGTTTTTTCTTGAAAAGCGGAGAGTATATGGAATATAACTTGATCCAACAATTTGACCGACCGGATGAAGCCTTTAATCTGACCGACTCCATAACAATTCCGGCAGGAAAATACTGGATGAACCGGCAGGAAATACAATTTGGGACCTATCAAGGTCGTAGAGTCTGGGCATCTGCTTCCTATCAATGGGGTGGATATTATACCGGACAGATTAACCGGCTGCAAACAGAACTCGGAATCAATGTAAGCAGGCATCTCAATCTCAATACGCAATACAACTTCAATTCGATTCGTTTGCCCGAAGGGAATGAGGATACCCATGAACTCGCCCAGTTTATCAACTATGCATTTTCGGCCAAGCTTGGAATTGCTTACTTTGTTCAATGGAATTCAGTGGCCGACTACTTGGCCGGAAATTTTCGGCTGCATTGGATCCCCAAAGTGGGAACTGATTTCTTCCTCGTTCTTAATCAGAGCTACAGCGACCTGAATCACCTGGATATTGGAAAACCAACGACGACAACTGGTGTTGTTAAATTAGTGTGGCGGTTCGTGTTCTGACCGACCATTCCGCAGATTCTCAGAAAACGAATTACCCTATGAACGACAAAACCATCTATTCCGCATTGCTCTTGACGATCGCTCTGCTTGGAGCTTGTACACATACTACCCCCTCCAATACAGAGTCAATCGAAGAATATATAACGTTAGCCCCGGCGCAATTCCAAGTGGATCCCTTCTGGCCAAAGCCCTTGCCCAATAATTGGATCCTTGGTCAGGTGGCAGGTGTTGCCGTAGACGCGAACGATCATGTTTGGATTATCCAGAGACCCGGCTCGGTTACAGCCGAGGAAGCAGGTGCTATTCAAAACCCTCCATTGGGTGAGTGTTGCGCTCCGGCTCCTTCCGTGATTGAATTTGACACCGAGGGAAATGTCGTTCAAGCCTGGGGTGGCCTCGATAGTACACAACAGTGGTTCAAGAGTGAGCATGGAATCTACGTTGACGCTGCGGAAAATATCTGGATCGGCGGCAACGCTGTAGAAGATCAGGTTGTGCTGAAACTTTCTAAGCAGGGAAAAATACTGTTGCAAATCGGAACCTGGGGCATCTCCAAGGGCAGCAACAATACATCTTACCTCGGGCGGCCCGCCGATATTGCGGTGGACATACAGGCCAACGAGGTGTATGTAGCAGATGGATACGGCAACCGGCGCATCATCGTCTTCAATGCAACAACTGGTGAGTACAAACGTCATTGGGGGGCGTATGGAAAAATGCCTGATGATCTTCCGCTCCCGAACTATGACCCTACCGCGCCACCACGCTCTACATTTGGAAATCCTGTCCATGCTGTAGTACTTTCATCCGATGGCTTTGTCTACATAGCTGATCGCACCAGCAACCGGATACAGGTATTTCAAAAAGACGGAACGTTTATTAAAGAAGGTGCAGTGGCGAAGCCAACGCGTTCCATGGGGTCGGCTTGGGACATTGAGCTTTCGCGTGATTCTTCCCAAACTTATCTCTATCTCGCCGATGGCGTAAATAAAAAGGTTTGGATACTCAACCGATCGGATCTGAAAGTCATTGGATCGCTGGGTCACGGCGGGCGGCAGGCAGGTCAATTCGGCTGGATCCATAACCTTGCCATGGACTCGAAAGGCAATCTGTACACGACTGAAGTGGAAACAGGAAAACGTGTGCAGAAATTCAATCCGACCCCCAATCCGTAATCAACAAACGGTTAGTTTTTGGCCCCAGAAACACTCCGCTGATTCAGGAATTTTGTAACCCGAAGGGCTACGTTGTCGCGAATGTTGTTGTAAAACAAATTCATGTCCGCCCGGTGCCACACTTTTGTCCGCAACAGGCCTCGGCCTTTGACATAGGGTTTGTTAATCCATACCATGTTCTTGTGATTCTGCGCATCAGCCAACTGAGGGATCATCGTAAATTTCAAACCAACTCCGCCGGTATTCAATTCCTTTGAAGCAAATGCCTCACTGGTATTCCACAACAGCGGGTTAACGGATAACGCCTTTGGGTAGTACTGGTCATACGTCTTGGGAAAATAATTACGCGCAAACGTATTCCATGCAGCCCACGCACCAAGTTGGTCAGGGCTTTCTGATGGTCGAATATTCTTGAAGGCATCCCGAGGAATGGCCCTGCCTATCAAGTAGGCCATAACCAGCTGCTTCTGCAATTCTTTACCGTCAACAAGATCCTGGATCAGACGCATCGTGTGATAGCTGCCCTGACTATGTGATGCGATGACGATCGGACGCCCCTGGTTGTAGTGCTCGAGGTAGTACAGAAAGGCCGTCTTAACATCCTGGTAGGCAAGTTCCAGCGACTGATCCCGATCTCCTGCAACGGACGTGTAAAATGCAAAGAGGTGTGCCTGGCGATAGTACGGCGCATACACTCGGCACGTCCCATTGAAAATGCTGGCTTGGTTGAGAATGGTTGATTCCTGGATCTCGCGGTTCATCGTTTCGTCGGTAACATCCGCATTCCATGGATACTGCTTATCCGGTTTCCCGGTGTAAATGGTCGGGTAAACAAAAAAAACATCTGATGCAGCCGTCGATTGGTTATTTCGAAGATTGGATTTTAGCGGAACGCTGTCAGCCGCATCACGTTTATCAGGCAAGGCAGCCCAGTGAGCTGCCTTACTGTAGTCCGGCGCAGGTGGAAGTATCTGGCGGTCGTAGTGCGTATTGACTTGTCGAATTTGTCTTGCGCAACTTACAAGGCCACAGGACAAGAAGGCAAGAGCCAGACTGCGGAACATGACTACCGGAGAAGCTCGCGGGAAATTACCATCTTCTGAATCTCTGTAGTGCCCTCATAGATCTGCGTGATCTTTGCATCACGCATGAGTCGCTCCACATGAAACTCCTTCACATATCCATATCCGCCGTGAATTTGAACAGCTTCGGTTGTAACATCCTGAGCAATTTGAGATGCAAATAGTTTGGCCATCGCAGCAGCCTTAACAAAATTCTTCTTTTTGTCTTTCAAATAGGCGGCCTGCCAGATGAGAAGCCGGGCGGCGTCAATTTTTGTTGCCATCTCCGCCAACTTGAATTGAATGGCCTGGTGGTCGCACAACGGCTTTCCGAATGCCTTTCGCTCTTTGGAATATTTCAGCGCCAATTCATAGGCACCGGCAGCAATACCCAGCGCCTGCGCCGCGATTCCGATCCTGCCTCCGTTGAGGGTGCCCATGGCAAAAGAAAAGCCGTACCCCTCCTCGCCGATGCGGTTGGCTTTCGGCACCTTCACATCTGTAAACATGAGCGAGTGTGTATCGCTTCCGCGAATACCCATCTTGTCTTCTTTGTTGCCAACCACAAACCCTGGCATGCCGCGTTCTACAATGAGGCAATTGATGCCTTTGTGCTTTTTGGCAGCATCCGTCTGGCACATAACGAGATAAACACTCGCACTGCTTCCGTTCGTGATCCAGTTTTTTGTTCCGTTCAATACATAGTGATCGCCTTTGTCTTGGGCGGTTGTCCGTTGGCTCGTTGCATCCGAACCCGCTTCTGGTTCGGAAAGACAGAATGCCCCGAGAATCTCTCCGGCGGCAAGGCGCTTGAGGTATTTCTGCTTTTGCTCTTCC
>JANNAZ010000433.1:0-11423 GCA_031384895.1 Cyclobacteriaceae bacterium
CGATTCTCATTGGCAAAATTGGTAGTCGTATGCAACTGATGAATGGCCCAGTTATTTTCCATGTTGCCTTTGTCATCCGGCATGTGATATGCGGTGCCTTCGATGACGTGAGCGGGTTGAAAAACAATTGCAAGAATGAACCCGGCCACGTAATGCATCACAACAAATCCGATAACGATTTGCCACCACGCAAAAGGCAAGATCACAAGGGGAAGAATCACGACGTAAGAGACGTAAACAATTTTAGTCAGAAGAAGGATGGCCCATTCTTTATAGATATTTGCCTTTTGTTTCTTTACCAGTCCTTCGCGCTGATATTTCACTAACCGCCCAAAGTCTTTTCCTACAACCCATACCAGCGTCATCAGGCCATAAAGAAACCAGGCATAAGCGAACTGGAATCGATGAAAAGGTTTCCACGGTGACTCTGGCGCCATCCGCAGCGCACCGCGCGGACTAATATCTTCATCCACATCAAAGACATTCGTGTATGTGTGATGAAGCACATTATGCTGCACCTTCCAATTGAATGCGTTCCCACCAACTACATTCAGTGAAAAACCAAGGAGGTTGTTGATCCAGGGCTTGGTTGAATACGAGCCGTGGTTGGCATCATGCATGATCGAAAGGCCAATTCCGGCAATTCCGGTACCCATCAGGAGGCAAAGGAGGAAATAGACAGGGTAGGAAGTCACCGATCCGCTGATGCTGATGGCATACGGAACAAAATAGAGCGAAAGCATGAAGATGGTCTTTAAGATCATCTCCCCGTTGGCGTTACGACTCAGGTTATTTGTCTTGAAATGGTTGTTTACCCGCTGACTGAGTGTGGAGTAGAACTCAGGGTGGGTGTTCGAAAATTTTATCGGCTGGGTCATTGTGGGTTCCTTAGCATCTATGACCACACTTACGGGATCATGAAGTCTACAAAGATAGGGAAAGTTTCAGGGATGCGACCCGATTAACGACGTCTACTCTCCAAATCACGCATTTTACGGCTGAATTCGAAGGTCCGGGGCAATGGCCTTTGAGACAAATGTTTGGATACCCTCTGGCGTACTGTAAATGAACAGTACGGAAAGTTCTGGATGCCCGCCGAGCGCCTCAATCCCTTTCACGTGCCCCATCGACATGAACGCCGTAGCCCACGCATCGGCTGTAGCGCAATCAGTCGCAAAGACAGTTGCACTCAGTAACTCACGTTGAATTGGAAATCCAGAAACAGGATCTATGGTATGAGAATATTTGATGCCGTCCACCTCGCGATAGTTGAAATAATTGCCGGATGTAGAAAACGCTTTGTTTTTCAACGTCGCGCGGGCTTTGAAGTTTTGCTCGACATAATCGGAGTTCGGATCCAGAACGCCAATTTCCCACCATCGGTTTTCTCCCAGGTTTTTTCCTGACGCAACACCTTCGCCACCAAGTTCAACAAAGAAATTTTCAACTCCCTTTGCGCGAAATAAATCAGCGATCACATCCGCACCGTATCCTTGTCCAATTCCACCAAAGTCAAGTTGTACCCGTGGGTCGTTCTTCCAAATGCTGTCTGCGTTAAAATTGATTTTCTCGAAGCCGACATACGCGTGCATGGAAAGAATTTCTGCCGTATCCGGTCGAACAATTTTTCTTGGTCCAAAGCCCCAGGCATTTACCAACGGCATTACGGTTGGGTCATAGGCCCCTTGAGAGCCGGCAACCACTTCGTGTGATTTCTTCAGCGGGGGAAAGAAGTAAGGGAGCTGAAAGACAAAGGATCGTTGCGACCGGTTGAACTGTGAAATTTCGGAAGCGGTGTCGTAGGTATTGATAGACTTATTTACCAAATCCAGCAACGAATCAACGGCCGATTGAAAGTCCCGCTCTTTGGAATCAAAATAGGTAATGTGGTATGTCGTTCCCATGGTCTTGCCTTCCAGCCGCCGTATTTTCGGGGTGCCCGGTTGACGATAAAGCCAGATCAGCCACATCACGAGGACAAGGGCAAACCCATAGATTGCATTTTTTAGTCGGGAACTCATGGCACGGCAAATTAGCAATGAAAATTCAGAAGTGGGGTCTAAAAATTAGTTTGAATGGAGTCGCACGTCGAGTAGCTTTGACCAATCAATCGTACCATGCGGGAAGACTATATTAAATCAGATAAAGACAGTTTGACTCCCGCAGAGAAAGAAGTGGAGAAAGCGCTCCGTCCACTCACGTTCAGTGACTTTACGGGCCAGCAAAAAATCGTCGACAACATTAAAGTCTTTGTGGAGGCCACCCGGCAACGCGGCGAGAGCCTTGATCATGTGTTGCTTCATGGTCCTCCCGGTCTTGGCAAGACGACATTGTCTTTTATTATCGCCAACGAGCTGGGAAGCCATATCAAAGTGACTTCCGGCCCAGTACTTGACAAACCGGGAGATCTTGCCGGGCTGTTGACAAACCTAGAAACTAACGATGTACTTTTTATCGATGAAATTCATCGGCTAAATCCAATCGTGGAAGAATACCTGTATTCCGCCATGGAGGATTTCCGGATCGATATTCTTCTGGATAGCGGACCGAATGCCCGGTCCGTTCAAATCAATCTGAATCCCTTTACGCTTATCGGTGCCACCACTCGGGCAGGGCTCCTCACCTCTCCCCTGCGCGCTCGGTTTGGAATCAATGCGCGATTGGAGTATTACGACTCTCAATTGCTTACCAAGATCATTCACCGGTCTGCTGGAATTCTGAATACGGTGATTGATAAGGATGCTGCATATGAAATTGCGCGAAGAAGTCGCGGAACACCGCGCATCGCCAACAACCTTCTTCGTCGCACGCGCGATTTTGCGCAGATCAAAGGAGACGGAACCATTACCAAAGCCATCGCGCAAATGGCGCTTAAGGCATTGGATGTAGATGAGAACGGATTGGATGACATGGACAACCGGATCCTCACAACCATCATTGAAAAATTCAAAGGCGGCCCCGTAGGCATCAACACCATTGCTACTGCGGTCGGAGAAGAAGCAGAGACCATTGAAGAGATGTACGAACCGTTCCTGATTCAGGAAGGATATCTCAAGCGGACCGCTCGGGGAAGGGAGGCAACCGAAATTGCCTATAAGCACCTGAAAGTAGTTCCGCCCGTTTCGCGCGGACCGGGACTGTTTGATTGATCTCATGACGATTCAGGAAAACACTCAACTGATCAAGTCCATTGCTTCTGCTATGGGCTTTTCTTTTTGTGGAATATCCAAGGCTGATTTCTTGAATGCTGAAGCGCCGAAGCTGGAAGAGTGGCTCAGTCGTGGATATGCTGGCAAGATGAGTTACCTGGAAAAGAATTTTGATAAGCGGCTTGACCCGAGGCTGCTGGTCCCTGGAGCGAAATCGGTCGTCAGCCTCATGTACAATTACTATCCTTCCGGAACCGAAATGGAAGGGGAGTTGAAGATTGCAAAGTATGCCTATGGTGAAGATTATCATTTTGTCGTGCGGGATATGCTTCATGAATTTTTGTCCAGAATAAAAGAAAAGGTAGGTGATGTAAATGGGCGGGTATTTGTGGATTCTGCCCCGGTGATGGAGCGCGCTTGGGCAGCCCAGGCAGGGCTTGGCTGGGTCGGAAAAAATAGTCTATTGCTTAACCGCCAGCACGGAAGTTTCTTCTTTCTCGCCGAGTTGATCCTGGACCTGGATCTTGTTGCCGACGGACCGATCAAGGATTACTGCGGCTCATGCACGGCGTGTATGGACGCCTGCCCAACCGATGCAATCCCCGAGCCGTATGTCGTTGATGGAAGTAAGTGCATCTCCTACTATACGATTGAACTGAAAGACGAACTTCCGACTGAGATGAAAGGAAAGTTCCAGGACTGGATCTTTGGCTGTGATATCTGTCAGGACGTGTGCCCTTGGAACCGATTTGCAAAGCCTCACGAGCAGCCACGGTTTGAGCCATCCTCCGAACTCAAAGAAATGTCGCCGTCTGATTGGAAGGAGCTAACTTCAGAAGTTTTTGACCGTGTCTTTGCCAAATCCCCAATCCAGCGAACAGGCTACGAAGGGCTAAAGCGAAATATTCGGTTTATCTCCCCGGAGGCCTAGGCCTGCACAAAACATCGGTTAAGAATAGCTTGGTGGTCCCCAAACGTGGAATAGCACCACGATTTCAACTCCAGTATCTCTTCGGCAATGAGCAGCTTGATTGCTTTTCGCAGCTCCTTTTCAAAAAGGCGCGCGTCAAAACTCACACGGGTGAGTACGGTCTTGACATAATTCAGCATAACTCGGATTTTTCGGTGAACGGGCACATCCTCAGGTATGGGATATAACGTTGAAAGTAACATTTCAGTTAAAGAGTTAAAAGAAAATATAAATTTGTCTCCGCAACCAGTTGCGCAACAATTGCAATGATGAAATTTGGTCTAAAACCTTTACTTTTTGTTATCCTGATCGGTTTACCGACCGACGTCTGGGCGCAACAAATACAGCTTCAGCTAGGTCCGGATGAGATTGGCGAAAACCAGGGCTGGACGATGGCCATAACCGTGGTGAATGAGCAGCTTAAATCCTACGGAAATTTCCCGGAGATCAATGGATTTCGGAAGCGCGGTACCAGCACACAATCCCAGACCAATATTAATAATGGCCAGGTTACCTCATCTCAGTCGGTGATCATGACCTATGCACCGACGCAGCAAGGTATTTTCACTATTCCTCCTTTCTCCATTAAAGTCAACGACCAAACCATTAATTCACCAGGAAAGAAAGTGAAGATCGGCCCTCCCGTTCAAGTTCAAGCCAGGGATCCTTTCCGAAACCTTTTTGAAAACCGTGACCCCTTCAGCGATCCTGCAACAAAAGGAGAACCGGAATTTGTGGACGTCAAGGAAGACGCGTTGCTGGCCTTAACGACGAGCAAGGATGAAGTTTATGTCGGTGAGGGATTCACCGCGTCGTTGTCTTTTCTGGTCGCCGACAATAACCGGGCCCCCATGCAGTTTCATGATCTGGGGCGACAGTTGTCTGACATTCTGAAAAAACTAAAACCCGCATCGTGCTGGGAGGAAAATTTCAATATTGAGAATATCGAGGGAGAGTCTGTCAGCATCCAGGGAAAAGGATATACACAATACAGAATCTATCAGGCGACATTCTTCCCGCTTAATACAGAGCCAGTTTCATTCCCTAGTGTAGGCCTGGAGATGATCAAATTCAAAGTGGCCAAGAATCCTTCCTTTTTCGGGCAGAACCGAAAGGAAGATTTCAAGACTTTCTATTCAAGGACAAAGACCGTGCGCGTCAAAGAACTTCCTCCTCACCCGCTGCAAAACTCTGTGCCCGTGGGAAATTACCAGTTGGACGAAAGTATTGCCTCGAAGGAACTGAAAACAGGCCAGAGCATTGGGTATTCTTTTAACATTACCGGTGAGGGCAACATTTCTTCCATTGAACGCCCTGCCATTCCCAAAGACGGTCGATTTGATTTCTATGAACCGACCGTGCAGCAGAATATTCGTCGCGAGAACGGCAGGGTAACTGGAACGAAAAGCTTCAAGTATTTTCTAGTTCCCAAAGAACCCGGTCAATATAACCTGGGTGATTATTATAGCGTGGTCTTCTTCAATCCGGCAAAAAAACAATATGACACCTTGCGCTCACAACTGACCGTGAATGTAGCCGGCGAAAGCCAGCGTAATCAGGCGATACAAAGCAGTGATCTTGGGTCTTTCTACGACCGCATCGAAGTAACGGATAACACATTGCAATCCACTTCCAGCCTCGGATGGGTGAAAACAGGCACGCCACTATTTATTCTGCTTATCCTGGGAATATCTGCTTACATCGTATTTCGCAAGAAGCCTTAAGATCAGAAAGTCCTTCGTTTCAAGAGTCGGAATCTTTGACCATATTGGTTGTTGAATTGAGTCCATGGCAAATACGTTTGGAAAAATCTTTGCAGTCACCACGTTTGGAGAGTCTCATGGACCTGGGATTGGCGCTGTCATAGATGGTTGCCCTGCCGGACTGACCGTGGACGAAGAATATATTCAACGTGAGTTGGATCGGCGTAAGCCCGGCCAGTCGAAGATCACAACTCAACGCCGCGAAGAAGATACGTTTCAGATTCTTTCAGGCATCTTTGAAGGAAAGACAACCGGTGCGCCACTCACGCTTTTCATCGCCAACACGGATGCCCGAAGCAAAGATTACAGTCACCTGGAGAATACGTTCCGGCCTTCCCATGCGGATTTTACATACCAGACAAAATACGGTATCCGAGATCACCGCGGCGGCGGGCGCAGCTCGGCAAGAGAAACCGCAGCCCGCGTCGCAGCCGGAGCGGTAGCCAAGCTTTTTATTTCGAGCATAGGCATGAGGGTCCAGGCTTTCGTCTCCCAGGTTGGAGAAATAAAATCACCGCCTTACACTGAACTTGATCTTCAAAAGACCGAGAACAACATCGTGCGCTGCCCTGACCCGGCGACAGCCGAAAAGATGATAGCGCAGATTGAAAAAGCTCGCCTGGAACGAGATACAATTGGCGGCGTGGTTACGTGCGTGATCACGAATGCCCCTGCCGGACTGGGTGAGCCCGTCTTTGACAAGCTCCATGCTGAATTGGGAAGGGCGATGCTCAGTATCAATGCCGTGAAAGGATTTGAATACGGGAGTGGATTCGATGGCGTGCGTTTACGTGGCTCAGCCCACAACGATGCGATCGTAAATGAAGGCGGCAAAATCAGAACGAAGACAAATCACTCCGGCGGTATTCAGGGTGGAATTTCCAATGGAGAAGATATTTATTTTAATGTCGCATTCAAGCCGGTAGCCACCATCATGCAGGATCAGGAAAGTGTTGACGGGGAGGGGAATGCCGTTACCGTTGAAGGAAAAGGAAGGCATGACCCGTGTGTAGTGCCTCGTGCCGTTCCCATTGTCGAAGCCATGGCGGCACTCGTGATGGCTGATTTTGTATTGAGAGCAAGAACAGCCAGGGTCGATGAGAAATTACGAATCACAAAATAACCATTCGTCTATGAGTCAGATGCAAAAGCAGGTTGTCTGCTTGGTATTCTTCAGCGTTGCGATGGGATTTCTTGAGTCGGCTGTTGTTGTGTATCTGCGTGAAATCTATTACCCCGGCGGATTCCAATTTCCGCTGTCGGTCATGCAGCCGACGGTGTTCATCACCGAATTGTTGAGGGAGATTGCTACACTAATCATGTTGGCAGGTGTAGGCTATCTGGCTGGCCGTTCCTCACGCCAGCGCTTTGCCTTTTTTCTTGTCGCCTTTGCTATTTGGGATATCTTCTATTATGTCTTCTTAAAACTTCTACTGGACTGGCCTGAGTCGCTATTGACCTGGGATATTCTTTTCCTGGTGCCTGTGCCTTGGGCAGGGCCAGTGATAACACCCTGCATTGCATCGGTGACCATGATCCTACTCGCCGCGGTGCTGTACCAACGCGATCAAAAATCTATATCAGGTGGTATCAGTCGTGTAGAATGGTCGTTGTTGGGTGCGGGCAGCCTGGCGCTGCTCCTTTCCTGGACGTGGGACTATGTTGCTCGCGGACCATTGTCTGCGGAGCAATCCATTACATTCTATTCCACGTATGCGCCTCAGCACTTTAATTGGTGGATTTTTGGTCTGGGCGAGTGCTTACTGCTTTCAGCCGTGTCTATATTATATCTGAGGACACGCGGCGCAAGGTTTATCCAGGCAAGACCTGAATAACAAAAGAAGTCAAGGCTTGGCCAGCGCATTCAAGGCTGTCCTGAACTTTGCACTATTTTCATACGATATTCTTGCCTATACTTACACGCATGAATTGTTGAAGCCAGACGCTGACCCAAGCAACCTGAACGATGCAGACTATGGAACTTTCCACACCACCCAAGAAAAGCCGACTCACACTATATATTATTGTCTGCCTCTTCATTGGTATTGCCGTAGGCTTCGCCCTGAACCAATACTACATCACGGAAGAGAATCAGAAACTTGCCAGTATTCAAACCTCCTTAGCGCAGATCAATAGCCAGCTACAGTCAACCACCGACAGCGTGGTGCGGGTTGCCCTGGAACAAGAAAAAGAAGTGCTGGTCAAGAGCCGGTCAACCGTAATGGCTGCCCGTGACAAAAAGATTGAGCCCTTCGCCATCCTCGCGGATATCTTTCTCCGCCTGATCAAGATGATCGTAGCTCCGTTGGTATTTACTACGCTTGTGGTTGGCGTTGCGAAGCTTGGCGACATCAATTCGGTGGGCCGAATTGGCGGCAAAACATTATTGTGGTTTGTCAGCGCCTCCCTGATGAGTTTGCTTCTTGGGATGATTATGGTAAACCTGTTCAAGCCCGGAGAGGCGATGAATTTGCCTCTACCCGACGCCAGCGACGTGGGTGGCCTCACAGGAGCTGGACTTTCGTTAAAACAATTTCTTTATCATGTGTTCCCAACAAGCGTGGTCGAGTCCATGGCGAAGAATGAGATTCTTCAGATCGTCGTCTTCTCCATTCTATTTGGAATCGGCACGGCTGCCATCGGCGAGCAAGGAAAAGTGGTGATTGCTTTCATGGATGCAGCGGCCCACGTGATTCTAAAGGTCACCGGGTATGTGATGAACCTGGCGCCTGTTGCCGTCTTCGGCGCAATGACTTCGATTATTGCGACACAGGGGCTTGGGATCCTGACGACATATTCGATTTTCATCAGCGAATTTTATTTTACACTGTTCATCCTTTGGGTTCTTCTTTTTTCCGCCGGCTTTGTCGTGCTGGGCAAACGCGTTATCGATTTGATTAAACGAATTCGTCAACCAACGCTGCTTGCTTTTTCCACATCCAGCAGTGAAGCCGCATTCCCTATGACGATGGAAAAATTGGAGGCCTTTGGCTGCAAAGATAAGATCGTGAGTTTCGTTCTTCCGCTCGGATATTCATTCAATCTCGATGGCAGTATGATGTATATGACGTTCGCGTCATTGTTCATCGCACAATCGTACGGCATGCACATTCCCATTCCGACTCAAATAAGTATGCTGCTGGTGCTCATGTTGACGAGCAAAGGAATCGCCGGTGTGCCGCGGGCATCCTTGGTAGTCATTGCCGGAACGCTGGCCACCTTTAATATACCCGAAGCCGGACTTGCCCTGTTGCTCGGCATTGACCCGTTGCTGGACATGGGCCGCAGCGCGACAAACGTGGTGGGCAACAGCATTGCGACGGCGGTAGTGAGCAAGTGGGAAAATTCGTTGGAAAGTCCTGTGAGAAGTGAACAGTGAAAAGTGGTATGTAATTCTCAGCGAACTTTGCGGGTATTCCTTCGTGCGCTCCGCGGTTAAGTGCATTTTTCAGCCGCTACGCAGCAGGTTCAGAGCGTAACTTATTTAGCGGATCGATTCCGGGGTCGGAACTAAATTCCCTTACCTTTGTTCTTACTTTTACTATGATCCAGACCGCGCCCAAGCCCATCAGTATCTACCTCGAGTCGAATCCGAACCCGAATTCGTTAAAATTCGTCGTTAACGAAATGCTTGTTCCGGAGGGAATGAGTTTTGATTTCCCTGATCCGACAAGCGCCAAGGATGCTCCATTAGCTCAGGAGCTTTTCATGTATCCGTTCGTGGACCGGGTTTTTTACATGAGCAACTTCGTGACCGTTACCAAGAAGGAGGATGTCGAGTGGCTGGAGGTGCAGAGCATGATTCGCGAGCACATTCAGAAATTTCTGGAATCCGGAAAACTGATCCTCGATCAGCATGAAGCGCCTGCCTCCACTCAAGAAGAGACGGAATCCATCAAACAAATCAAGAACATCCTGGATGAGTATATCCGCCCTGCGGTTGAGCAAGACGGCGGCGCAATTACTTTCCATTCCTTTCACGAAGGCATCGTTACCGTCAAACTGCAAGGTTCATGCAGTGGATGTCCTTCTTCTACTGTTACCCTCAAGGCTGGCATTGAAAACCTTTTCAAGCGGATGATGCCGGAAGAGGTGAAGGGCGTGGAGGCGCTGGGGTAATTTGAAAATTACCGATTTGTCCCGATGGCTATCGGGATGAAAATGAAATGCAGGACTCTATCTCATTTTCAAATCACTATCTAACCGGGCTTATTGTATCTTTACAACATGGCAGCTAAACCCATTCCCCTGTTCAACAAGCGGATTTTTTGGGATGTAGTATTCGAAAATATCAACTACGACACGAAAGCCAACTTTGTGATTGAGCGGGTTTTTGAGCGTGGCGATGTGGAGGATATACGCAACTGCCGCAGGTATTATGGCGATGAAAAGGTGACCGAGGCTTTGCTCAATGCCAAATTCTTGCCAGTAACTTCTATGTATTTGGCGAGTGCGGTAATTAACAGGCCGTTAACAGACTTTAGATGCTACACCTTAAGACAGTTGAACCCAACGCTCTTTCCGTACTAAATCAACTATTGAAAATGCCTGTGCTACAGGATTTCTCATTAGTGGGCGGAACGGCATTGTCTCTCTTATATGGCCATCGAAAGTCGGTTGATTTGGATCTGTTTTCAAGCAACCCCTTTGAGAATTCGGAAATCACAACTGCTCTCGAAAGGAAATTCAAGTCGTCATTCAACAACAGAACATCGACCCCACAGTTTGGCATCTTTTGTTTTGTAGGTGAAGTTAAAGTTGACTTTGTTAGGCATCCACATCCATTGATCAGGCCCAAACAAACCAGGGATGCCATCAGGATGTTTTCAACCGAGGATATTATCGCCATGAAAGTGCAGGCTATTTTAGGCAGGGGAAGAAAGAAAGACTTTTGGGATATTGCCGAGCTGCTCAACCACTTCACCGTGGCTGATTTTATCCAATTCCATAAAGAGAAATATACCACACAAAACCTTATGATTACCGTGCCGCAGGCCATCACCTATTTTGCGGATGCTGAACAAAGTGAAGACCCCATCAGCATGAAAAACCAAACATGGACGAGTGTACAACAAGGCATAAATTCAAAAGTCAGGGAGTATTTAAAGTAGGGATGTAGGTTTGCTATTTTTACTACATGTCTTCCATGGCTCCCGGCTTTGACATCTCCATTAACTTCGATGAGAATCTCCGCAATACCTGCTAACTCACCCCCTGCCCCCTCCTACTTTGTAGAGAGGGGGTGGCACGCCTTGGCGTGACGGGGGTGAGTTACTATCTTTGACTATGCCCTCCCTCCTACCCGGATACGAATACGACATCTTCATCTCCTACCGCCAGAAGGACAACAAAGGCGATCGCTGGGTAACGGAGTTTGTAAGCGCCTTGAAGGCAGAACTTGAAGCAACATTCAAAGAAGACATTTCCATCTACTTTGATGAGAACCCGCACGACGGCCTACTACAACATCACGAAGTAGATGATTCGCTCAAAGAGAAGTTGCGGTGCCTGATATTGATTCCCATCGTATCACAAACCTAC
>JANNAZ010000013.1:0-9142 GCA_031384895.1 Cyclobacteriaceae bacterium
AATGGTAATTCACTGAATCCAGAAGAGTTTGTAACGTTCTAACCATAGCACTATGTTTACGACAAAGGAAGAGAAGAAGGCTGCTGACGAGATCACTAATTCAAGTAACGTTATCGGAAAGGGTACCGTGCTGGAAGGGAATATTGAGACAGCAGGCAATATCCGGATTGAGGGCCGTATCATCGGGAACATTAAATCTAAGTCCAAGATTGCTTTAGGTAATTCATGCCATGTCGATGGCAACATTACAGCTCAAAATGCTGATGTTGAAGGTACCATAAAGGGGAAAGTCGATATTTCTGATTTGCTCGTACTGAAAACAACCGCTACCGTGCATGGAGACATCTCCACCGGCAAGCTGGTGGTTGAGCCTGGAGCGGTTTTTAATGGGAGCTGCAAAATGGGAGCCGCTGTGAAAGACATCAAGTCCGCAGAGAATGCAACAGGAACCAACTCCTTCAGGTCAGAAGCAGCCGTCTAATCCCTACTTGAGGTATAGCGGGTTTGCATTTCAACTCCTCGGTGGAATTGGAGTAGGGGGATGGCTGGGCTATCGGCTCGATTTGTATCTCAATTTGAAATTTCCAGTTTTCTTGCTGCTCTTCATTTTGGTTGCCTTCACTGGCATGCTGTACCTGATGTATCAGAAACTCAAGCAGGAATAAATGGTACGGTTTGCTGCACTTACGATCCTCCTTGCGCTAGCCACATTTGGCTCAATAGAAACGGGAGTGGCGTTGGAGTGGTTCCATCGGCCTTCCTATGAGCGAGAAATTCTAATCTTCTTGACAGTCGCACACCTGGTGCTCTATTCGGTGATCAGCCGTCAAATCAATCAACGTCCCGAAGCCTTTGTCAAAGTATACCTGGGGACGATGGTACTCAGGATTCTGTTTTTCGGAATCTTCGTGTTTACGATCATCCGACTTGACCCCGAAGCGAGTCGGCAAAACGCACTTTTTTTCTTAATCAGTTATTTCCTTTTTACCGGCTTGGAAGTGGCCGCCTTGTACATCAACATTAATGGCCAAAAGGCCCCAAATCTGGGCCAAAAAGAAGGGTAAAGATTTTTTTTTGGACTATTAATCAATAGTTTTGCGGTCGATAATCACGCCAGTGAAATCCCACCTCAAAAAACCGTTTTCCAGATCAGAAAGAGCGTTTTTTCTCCCGATCTTGGTGATCTTTTTATTGACTTTTTCCGGTGTCTTTGCGCAAGGGGAACTTGCTACCGAGCATGTTGAGCACGGTGCTCCTGCCGGTGAAAAGCTTAGCGTGAGCAAAGTCATCATTGAGCACGTTCTGGATAACCATATATGGCATTTCTTTGATGGCCATTATGGGACACTTTACCTACCGGTTATTGTTTATACGACGGATCGTGGCATCGCCATCTTCTCTTCTCATCATTTTTACGATGAGCACCATAACCGGGTGGAATACCAAGGCTATCGGCTGGAGCACAACAAAATTTACCTCGGAGATAAAGCTGTTTTGGATTTTTCCATTACAAAGAATGTGATGATGTTGTTTATTAATGCCTCACTGCTTATGATTTTGCTAATTTCGGTAGCAAAGACCTATCGCTCGAATTCCGGGAAGGCGCCAAAAGGCCTTCAGTCATTTATTGAGCCTATTATTGTATTTGTCAAGGATGAGATTGTAAAGCCAAATATTGGTCCTAAGTATGAGCGCTACCTGCCGTATCTCCTGACTCTTTTCTTTTTTATTCTGTTCGGTAACCTCCTTGGCCTGCTTCCCGGTTCTGGAAACTTGACTGGGAACATTGCTGTTACCATGACCTTGGCTGTATTTACTTTCCTTATCACAAACATTAGTGGCAATGGAAATTATTGGAAGCATATTCTTTGGACTCCTGGCGTTCCACTTCCATTGCGCGTCATCATTCTGCCGGTTGAAATCATCGGAATTTTCACGAAACCGTTTTCTTTGATGATTCGTCTCTTTGCGGCAATAACTGCGGGACATATTGTATTGTTGAGTTTGCTCTCCCTGACATTCATTTTTGAAAGTTGGGTGGTTGGAATAGGCTCGTCTATATTTGTTTTATCCATCAGTTTGATTGAGCTGTTGGTCGCGGGGATTCAGGCGTATGTGTTCACCTTGTTCACCTCGTTATATATCGGGTTAGCAGTGGAGGAACATCATGGAGAGGCCCATTGATAGGATGAAGGCGGGAGTCCGCATAGTAAGATACTCCGGGATAAACCTGGATTTTGGTTCACTTAATTATTAATGTTATGTTATTCACAATGTTATTGGACGTTAGCTACGCCATCATGGGAGCTGGGATTGGTGCTGGTCTTGCTGCAATTGGTGCTGGGATCGGCGTTGGTCGTATCGGTGGCTCTGCAATGGAAGCCATGGCACGTCAGCCGGAAGCTGCCAACAAATTGCAAGGATCAATGTTGATCATTGCCGCCCTCGTGGAGGTAGCTGCTCTCTTTGCTCTTGTGATTTGCTTCCTGATCTCAAACTTGACTGGCGCTGGCATAGCCTAGTTGGATCGGGTTCAGGCAAATTGCACAAAACCTGAAACTTGCCTTAGGCGCTGGGCCGGGCAAGTTTCTCTCTTGAACTAATGCTGATTGGCTAGACCCAAAGTTTGGCCATCAAACTAAAATAAAAATCAACATGGAATTACTTACCCCAGGTTCTGGTCTAATCTTCTGGCAGGCGTTGGTCTTTTTAGGATTGTTCTTCCTCTTGTCAAAATTGGCATGGAAGCCAATCCTGGCTTCATTGAAGGAGCGCGAAACATCCATTCAGGCCGCACTTGATTCTGCGGAGAAGGCAAAAGCTGAGATGGCCTTGCTTAAAGCAGGCAATGAAAAGTTGTTCAAGGAGGCTCGTGAAGAGCGCGACAAGATTCTTCGAGATGCCCGCGATGCCGCAAACCGAATGCACGAGGAGGCACAAGTCGCCTCTAAGAAAAGTGCAGATCGGATTATTGAGGACGCTAAATCGGTGATTAACTCGGAGAAGCAAGCCGCCATCCGGGAGGTTCGGGCGTTGGTGGCTAAATTCTCCTTAGAAGTTGCTGAAAAGGTGATTCGGAAGAATTTGACGTCGGATGCTGCACAGCAAGAGCTGGCGCAAGGATTCATCAAGGACCTAAAGATGAACTGAAGGAATGGCTGATCTACGAGTTGCTTCGCGGTATGTTAAATCTCTGCTGGGCCTTGCTGTTGAGCGGGGTGTGGTGGAGGAAGTGCACAAGGACATGATTTTGTTTACGAAAACGTGCCAGGAAAACAGAAACTTCGTTGCTGTGCTTAGGAGCCCGGTTATCCGGCACGAAAACAAGAGGGCTATCCTCAAGAAATTGTTTGCTGGGAAAGTGAACGAGTTGACCCTGGCGATGATTGACATTATCACCCGGAAGAACCGTGAACCCATCTTACCTGCAATTGCAGCGGAATTTCACAATGCATTCAACACATACAAGGGCGTAGGGAAAGCATATTTGACAACGACCATAGCCCCAGACAAGGAATTGCTTCAGATTATGGACTCCATTTCGAAGAAGCTCGCTGATCGGGCGACCATCGAAATGCATACAACGGTGGATCGTGAATTAATCGGCGGGTTTATTCTCAATGTTGGGGATCGGCAGATTGACGCGTCCGTACGGAGCAAACTGAAAAAATTGAGCTTGAAGTTTGAAGAGAATTATTTCATCAAGAAGACCTAATAACTAGACGATTAATACACGGAATTATGGCAGAGATTAGACCTGAAGAAGTATCATCAATCTTACGTGAGCAGCTATCGCAAGCGCGGACTGATGCAGAGTTGGAGGAAGTTGGCACGGTACTCACCATCGGTGATGGGGTGGCCCGAATCTATGGACTTTCGAAAGCTCAGGCTGGTGAGTTGATCGAATTTGAAAACGGTTTACAAGCCCTGGTGCTGAACCTGGAGGAGGACAATGTGGGCGTGGTTTTGCTGGGGGATCCGAAAGGGATCAAGGAGGGCGCAACTGTTAAGCGCACAGGGAAAATCGCATCTGTAAAAGTAGGTAATGGCGTTTTGGGGCGCGTCGTGAACACATTGGCCATGCCCATTGACGGGAAGGGCCCATTGACCGGAGAGTTGTATGAGATGCCGCTTGAGCGGAAGGCGCCTGGAGTAATTTTCAGGCAGCCGGTAAATGAACCGTTGCAGACGGGCATCAAAGCAATTGACTCCATGATCCCGATTGGCCGTGGACAGCGAGAGCTTATTATTGGCGACCGTCAAACCGGGAAGACCGCTGTGGCCATTGATACGATTATCAACCAGCGGGAGTTCTTTGAGAGCGGTAAGCCTGTGTTCTGTATCTATGTTGCAATCGGCCAAAAGGCGTCAACCGTGGCTACGGTAGCTGCTACGCTCGAGAAGGCTGGCGCTATGCCGTACACTGTTATCGTTTCGGCTTCTGCTTCAGATCCTGCCCCAATGCAATATTTTGCACCTTTTACCGGAGCGGCAATTGGAGAATTTTTTCGTGATACGGGCCGGCCAGCATTGGCAATCTATGATGACTTATCTAAGCAGGCGGTTTCCTATCGCGAGGTATCGTTGCTCCTCAGAAGACCTCCAGGACGGGAAGCCTATCCAGGCGATGTGTTCTACCTCCATTCCCGGCTACTGGAGCGCGCTGCAAAAATTATCAACAACGATGAATTAGCGCAGAAGATGAATGATCTTCCTCCTTCCATCAAACACCTGGTCAAGGGTGGTGGATCATTGACCGCTTTGCCCATTATTGAAACACAAGCGAACGATGTTTCAGCATATATCCCAACCAACGTAATTTCTATTACGGATGGGCAGATTTTCCTTGAGACAAACCTCTTCAACTCGGGTATTCGCCCAGCCATCAACGTAGGTATATCAGTTTCCCGCGTGGGTGGATCAGCGCAGATCAAACCAATGAAGAAGGTGGCGGGTACCTTGAAGTTGGATCAGGCGCAATTCCGTGAATTGGAAGCGTTCTCCAAATTCGGATCGGATCTGGACGCATCAACTAAATTGACCATTGAGCGCGGCCGCAGGAACCTCGAAGTGTTGAAGCAGCCACAGTACGCGCCCGTGCCGGTTGAAGAACAGGTTACAATCATCCTTGCGTCAACGCGCGGATACATTGACAAGGTTCCCGCTGGAAAAGTTAAAGAGTTTGAAAAAGAACTTCTTGACTTAATGCGCTCACAACATAAAGGAACCTTGGATAATTTCCGTGACGGAAAATTTGAAGATTCAGATGTCGAGACGGTTAAGAAGGCATCACTGGAGTTGGCTAGCAAGTACTAAACCCTATTACTCCCGGGGATGACTCGGGGTATGATTTGAACCCATGGCGAGTTTAAAAGAAGTTAAAACCAGGATAAGTTCTGTAATCAGCACGCAGCAGATCACCAAGGCCATGAAGATGGTTGCAGCGGCAAAGTTGCGGAAATCTCAGGACCGGATTATACAGATGCGGCCATTCGCAAAGAAGATGACGGGCATATTGCAGAACTTGTCATCCGGAAGTTCTGATGGGGATAGCTGGTTTAGCAAGGTTCGTGCGGAGGAAAAGGTTCTTCTTGTCGCCATTAGTTCTGACCGCGGCTTATGCGGATCATTCAATTCAAATACAATTAAGGGAGTGCTTCGTGTTATTCAAGAAAAATATGCAGCCCAGCATGCTCGAAAAAACGTAACCATTTTGCCGATTGGAAAAAAGGCACAAGATTTTTTCACAAAACGCGGATTTCCGATTCACGCAGACTTCGCAAATCTTTTTCATGGATTGACATTTGATAAGTCGTCTGTAGCTGCAGTATATATGATGGATGCATTTCGTCATGGAAACTATGACAAGATTGAGATTGTTTACAATCAGTTCAAGAATGTGGCCACACAAATCCTGATTGTTGAGCAGTTCCTGCCCGTTTTGCCAATTGTAACGGAAAAAATGGAGGTTACTGATTATATTTTTCAACCTAATCAGGCGGAAATCATGTCCGGTCTGATACCCAAGTCATTGAAGCTTCAACTTTTCAAAACGTTGATAGACTCTCTGGCATCGGAGAATGGAGCGAGGATGACGGCTATGGATAAAGCCAATGAAAACGCCGGGGAGATTCTGAAGGACTTAAAACTTACATATAATCGTACGCGGCAGGCCGCTATTACTAAAGAGATCCTTGAGATCGTAGCTGGCGCAGAGGCACTCAAGTCAGTGTAGGGAGCGTAGGCTTCATTTCGGCTTATCCAGGCTATCCGGTTAACCCATTCAGTGGGCCTTCATTTGACCATATCCGCCGTTGCATTGGAAATGATGGTGTTTGGCAACCTTTCTTACATGGTTGCCCTAATTTCGTAGCCAACACCTACTTTTAGTTTTGGATGAATATGACGGAGCTCATAAGGGGAGATCTTCAAAAAGTAATTGATCAATTACCCGTTGTGGTATTTGAATACACGTTTTTCCCAAATGGCGACCGTGATTTTACGTATATCAGCCCACGATGCAATGAGCTGTTTGGTCTGCAGCCAGACGTTATCCTGGAGGGACATTTGTCTCTGGACAATTATATTCATCCGGATGATCTTGACAGCTTTCACAATAGCGTAAATCAGAGCGTCAAAGCGGCGACTGAATGGTGTTGGGAGGGTCGATGCCTTGGAAGAAACGGATTTATTTGGATTGAAACGAGAAGTTCCTCTTCTCACATGGCGGATGGCCGGATCGTGTATCACGGTATCTTTTCCGATATCAGTGAGAAAAGACGACTGCAAGTGGAGCATCATTTGACTGAACATCGCTACCGCAGCCTGATTGACCAGTTACCGTTAGGAATTGTTATTCACTGTGAGGGCATTATACGGTTTGTCAATGAGGCCGCCGCACGAATGGTTGGGGCAGAACGTCCAGAGGAATTGATTGGCCGGGAGGCTCTACAATTTGTCCACCCTGACTACCAGAAGAGGGCGATAGCCAGAATTGAGACTGTTCTGAGGGGCGAGTCGGTTTCCCCCATGGAGACGAAGTACATAAGACTCGACGGAACGGAAATCGTTGTGGAGAGCGCAGGGCATCCTTATGTGCATGAGGGTCAGCCGGCGGTGCAGTTGTTCTTTTCCGATGTGACGGAGCAAAGGAATGCGGAGGCAAGCTTTCGTAAAGCAGAGACGCTGTTCTTTGAATTATTTCAGAATACACCACTTGCTACTGTGCTATTGAATGAAAGGAGTAAGATTGTTCAGATTAACAGAGGATTTGAGGAACTATTTGGATATTCATTCGAGGAGCTAAGCGGCCGGACCCTGACGGATGTAATTGTACCGATCGGGTTGGAAAAAGAAGGAGATGAAATAGATAGCCATATTACGGAGAACAAATTGATCCAGGTTGAAACAGTACGCCAGTGCAAAAATGGCTCTCGAGTTTCTGTTATTATCTATGGGGTCCCTGTTGTCCTACAAGATCAGAAAATTGGAATTCTTGGAATGTATGTGGATATCACGGAACGACAAAAAGTGGCGGAGGAGTTGAAAATCAGAAATGCAGAGCTTGACAATTTTGTTTACAAGGTGTCGCACGACTTGCGGGCCCCGCTTTCGTCTGTCTTGGGGTTGGCACATCTCGCGGCCATTCCTGGAAACAGGGATGACCTAGCGGTTTACGTAAAGCTCATGGGGGAGAAGGCATTGCAACTTGATCACTTCATAAGCGATGTACTAAGCCATGCGAAAAACCTGAAGATGGAGGTGTTGGTTGGCCAGGTTAACATTCATGGCATTATTGAGAAAGCGCTCAAAGATTTGGATTATTTGTTGGGTGCCGATAAGGTAGAAATAAGTGTGTCTGTCACAGGTGCTGATTTCTACAGTGACCAATGGCGTATTGCGGAAATATTCCGAAACCTGATATCGAACGCAATTAAGTACCGAAAGCTTAATAAGCAGGGAGCGAGGTTGTCAGTCATGGTTAGTGTGTCCATGGATTCGTGTGAAATTGTTGTTGCAGATAATGGCATAGGGATTGACCCCCGGCATATCCCCCGAATCTTTGAGATGTTCTTTCTTGCCAGTGACCAGTCAGATGGAAGTGGTTTGGGCCTGTATATTGTTAAGAATGCTATTGACAAATTGGGAGGCTCCGTTACCACAGTGAGCGAAGAGGGTGTGGGTACGCGATTTGTAATTACTTTGCCTAACCGGGTTTCAAAATAACCTGTATCTTGGCCCTTAAGTATGATGCAGCTTGTTGAGGTCAAGAGCCCTTCGGATATCCGGGAATTTATTCAGCTTCCAGTTCGACTTTACAAGGAAGTTGACAATTGGATTCGTCCGCTGGATAAAGACATTGAAGCTGTATTTGATACTGAAAAGAACAAATCCTTTAGAGACGGAGCGTGTTCTCGTTGGATACTTAAGGATGCGTCGGGTGTAACGGTTGGCCGAGTTGCGGCATTTGTACTTAATAAGACTGTAAAGAGAGGCAATGATCAGCCAACCGGGGGGATGGGTTTTTTCGAGTGCACTCATGACCAGGACGCAGCTTTCTTGCTTTTCAATCAATGCAAAACTTGGCTTCAGGCGCGTGGCATGGAAGCCATGGATGGGCCGATCAATTTTGGCAGCCGAGAAAAGTGGTGGGGGCTCTTGGTAGAAGGTTTTGACCAGGATCCAAACTACCAATGCAATTACAATTTCCCGTATTATGTCAAATTGTTTGAGGCGTATCAGTTTAAGTTATATTTTAATCAACTTACATTTACACGAACTGTTATGGAGTCCCTCTCGGAGCGCTTGGCGTATAAGGCGGGGCTCATTGGCAAGGACCCGGATTACAGTTTCCGCTTTATATCGGAACGTGAGCTTGACAAGTTGCCGGAATATATTCAACGAGTATATAATTTGGCCTGGGCAAATCGGGCGGAAAACCCGGAACTGACGTTGCCCCAGGCTCGACTCTTGGTAAAGCAAATGAAACCTATCCTCGACCCAAGGCTTTTATGGTTTGGTTTTTACAAGAGTGATCCGGTTGCATTCTTTTTGTCTCTTCCAGAAATCAATCAATTATTTAAGCACATAAATGGGAGGTTAAATTGGTTGGGTTTTCTGAAGCTTGGATGGCTTAAACTGG
>JANNAZ010000037.1:0-3221 GCA_031384895.1 Cyclobacteriaceae bacterium
CGGCTCCATCGAGCAGGACGCCGACGTGGTGCTCTTCATCTACCGCGAGGAATATTATCTCGCGAGGAAAGAACCCCGCCCCAACACCAGCGAACATCAGGAATGGCAGGACCTGATGGACAAGGTGAACGGCGTCGCCGAGGTCATCATCGGCAAGCAGCGCCACGGTCCCACAGGCATTGTGGAACTCCAATTCGACGCCAGCCTGACCAAGTTCCAGAACCTGATCAGGGCGGATTACCTGCCGGAGCAGTTCTAACAATTGTTTCGGTTACTCGGTAGTGTGAGGTGCCAGTCACTCGATCATTCAGTCCGCAGATAAAAGTAGAGCTGTTAGTTACCACAACACTCAGGATGAAAACACGATGCCAATAGAGCGAGTAGTCATCAGGAACTACAGAGCCATTAGGCATGCCGATGTAAAATTCGTTGAGGGAATCAACATCATTGTTGGCGACAACGAGGCCGGGAAGTCCACATTGCTTGAAGCAATTAATCTTGCCTTGCGCCGCCAACTAAACCGACGTCCAGCAGATTATGAATTGCATCCATACCTGATAAATATAGAGGAAACTGCTAAGTTTGTCGCTGCACACGGAGCGGGGAAACCCATCGCTCCACCGGAAGTCAAAATCGAGCTCTACCTTAAGGCCACACCCGAAACTGAGATACTAAGGGGATCTATTAATAGCGAAAAGATTGACACGCCTGGCATCTCTCTGACGATCAAACTGGATGACAATCTAAAGTCCGAATACCAAGCTTATGTTGCTAACAAGTTAGCCGTGCGAGACGTTCCGATAGATTACTACGAGATTGTTTGGAGATCGTTCGGTAACGCGGAACTTACTGCACGCGCGATTCCGATCAAGTCAACATTGATTGACCCAAGCAACATATCCAATTCATACGCAGCCAATAAATTCGTCCTTGAGAGTGTGCGCGACCATCTGACAGTAGCACAGAGAGCGGACTTGGCCGTTGCTTACCGCATGATGCGGGACAAGTTTCAAAATGACGAGCGTGTTACTGCGATCAATAAGGATTTGAGCAGCAAGACAGGAATCGTCTCCGACAAGGTACTCTCCATGGCTATGGACACCACCACCCGGGCGAGTTGGGAGACAGGGGTGCTCCCGCACCTTAACGACATCCCGCTCACGCTTGTAGGAAAAGGCGAACAGAACACGGTCAAAATCAAGCTCGCAATTGAGGCAGCAGAGAGATGCGACGTGTTCCTTATGGAGGAGCCAGAGAACCATCTCTCTCACACAAACCTCGGAAAATTGGTTGGCCACTTAGCGAAAAAGTGCAACGGAAAGCAACTGATAATCAGCACGCACAGCAGCTTCGTGCTGAACAAGCTCGGCATTGAGAATGTGATGATGTTCAATGGCAAGGATGGCGTTACGCTCGACCATCTGCCAGCGGAAACCAAGTCCTACTTCCGGCGCCTCCCTGGACACGATACGCTACGCATGATCCTTGCCAAACGCTCGATACTTGTTGAGGGGCCATCTGACGAACTGATAGTACAGCGGGGCTTTAGGCAAAAACACGGCAAACTCCCCCTTGAGGCAGGAGTGGAGGTCATATCGGTAGGAACGTCGTTCAAACGCTTTCTTGATATTGCCAAGCTGCTTCATCTCGATGTTTCGGTTGTGCGGGACAATGACGGAAAGCCAAATGAGAAGAAGGCTCTCTTCAAGGACTATGAGGGCGCAAAGCATATTCATATCCACATAGACAGTGATGCTGACGCTCATACACTTGAACCTCAGTTGATCAAGGCGAACGGGCTAGCAAAGATCAACAAAATGCTTGGCGAGGACTTCAAGACAGAGCTGGAACTCGCAGAGTACATGAAGGATAACAAGACGGACTGTGCCCTCATACTCTATGAGCACCCGGATGAGCTCGCTATCCCTGAGTACATCCTCAATGCAATCCGCTAACCGGATTGTCCTAGCTTCGGCCGGTTCTGGCAAGACAACGACTTTGGTTCAAGAGGCATGCGGAAATGGTGGCATCCGATCAGCTCTGATAACATACACGCTGAATGGGCGAGACGAGTTGTCTGGTAGGGCTTATGAGCAATGTGGTGCCGTCCCACCGCACGTCTCCATTAGCACTTGGTACTCATTCGCTCTATCTCACTTTGTCCGCCCCTACCAGAACCACCTCTATGAGCCCCGGGTGAACTCAATCAATTTTGATAGACCGCCCGAACGTCGAAGGGCCTTTAGCAAAACCCAAATTGATCAGTTCTTCTTCACAAGTAACAACAGAATTTGGTCCGATAGATTGACAGACTTCGCCTGTCAGATCATTGACAAGACTGGCGGCCTTCCGTTGAGGCGAATTGAGAAGATTTTCAACCGCATCTACATAGACGAGGCTCAAGACTTATCTGGTTGGGACATCAATCTTATTGAACATCTCCTGAAGTCTCAAACCGAGATTGTCCTCGTTGGCGATCATCGCCAAGCGACTTACTCGACGAATGATAACCCCAAGAACAAGCAATATTTAGGCGAGAACATCATCAAGAAGTTTGAGGAATGGGAGAAGTCCGGCCTTGTAAAGATTGAGCATCAATCGCACTCGCACCGTTGTATTCAAGCAATCTGCGATTTTGCGGACCAGCTGTTCCCCAACTGTCCGAAGACAACCTCGCGCAATGGTATCGCAACAGGACATGATGGCGTGTTCCTCGTTTCAACGGGCGACTTGGCCAAATACTGTGAGACATTCAACCCCCGGCCACTTCGGTACGATAAGCGCACAGATGTAGCCTTCGGCAAGCCCCTCAACTTTGGCGCAGCGAAAGGCATGACATTTGAACGGACACTCATTCATCCGCACGGTGCCTTCGAGAAGTACCTAAAGACCGGACGCCTGAGCGACGCGGGCAAGGCGCTCGCAAAAACCTATGTTGCTGTGACAAGAGCCAGCCAGAGTGTCGCAATCGTAGTGCCGGACGGCTTCAAGTCGGCACTGCTTCCGTACTTCTCGTTCAACGGTTAAACCGTTTTGTAATTCTTGCGCCTCGCCGCCAAACGCCTTAAAGCGCTGGGGCCATGAATTCGCTTTCACCCATCCCGCCAGACCTCGCCGGAGCCGTCCTCTCCATCGACCTCAGCGCCATTCAAAAGAACTGGCGCTATCTCAACAGCCATGCTGGGAAATCCGAATGCGGCGCGGCTGTCAAAGGCAACGCC
>JANNAZ010000288.1:0-2916 GCA_031384895.1 Cyclobacteriaceae bacterium
CCGGGGCTTCCAGTTGAATTGACGGCAACCAAGTGAACACTTCCTTTTGGAAAATCCCGGAACACGGAACGGAGAACATAAGCGCCGTGAGCGATATCACTGGGTTGAATGTGATGACTGATATCGACTACTGTTAATCCAGGATTCGTACTCAGTATCCGGGCTTTGATGGCCGCCACATAGTGGTCGCTTTCGCCGGAATCAGTGAGAAGGGTAACGATTGCCATCTAAGCAAATAAATTCGTGTCGTGTCACCCCAGACTAGTTCCGGGATCGTTAGTTTTGTCACGAAATTAAACCATTTTAACTTAATTCATTGATCGAAAAATCTATCACCCTGGACAATGTCTCCCTGGTCGAATTTTTGGGAGCGGGGAACAAAAACATTGACGAATTATCATCCGCCTTTCCCAAGAGCCGGATTGTTTCCCGGGGCAATGAAATCCTCATCAAGGGAGAGAGCGGCGACATTAACCAGATTACAGATATCCTGAACGCCTTGGTCGATCATTTTCACCAATTCGGCAAGGTGACCGAGGAAAATGTGCGCGGCTATGTTGCTCAGGAAAAGCAGGAATTTGTACCCGAAGATTCGCCTGATGGGATCATCTTGTATGGCACGAAAGGTAATCCCATAAAAATGAAGACGCCAAACCAGCGTCGGTTGGTTCAGGCGGTCATCGAGAACGATTTGGTCTTTGCTCTGGGGCCTGCGGGTACCGGGAAAACCTACGTCTCAGTTGCCATGGCGGTCAAGGCGTTAAAGAACAAGCACGTAAAGAAAATTATCATCACGCGTCCAGCTGTTGAGGCGGGTGAGAGCCTGGGTTTTTTGCCGGGTGACCTCAAAGAGAAGATTGATCCTTACCTCCGTCCTATTTACGACGCGCTTAATGATATGATCCCGTTCGAAAAGCTACAATATTATATGGAACGGGAAATCATCGAGATCGCTCCGTTGGCCTACATGCGAGGGCGTACACTCAACAACGCATTCATCCTCCTGGATGAAGCCCAGAATACAACCCCGATGCAGATGAAGATGTTCCTCACCCGCATGGGCCCTGATTCCAAAATGATTGTAACAGGCGATGCTACCCAGATTGACTTGCCAGCCAACCAAAAGTCCGGGCTGAATGAATCGGTAAGAATTCTGAAAGATGTCAAAGGAATCGGTTTCGTGGAGCTGACCGAGAAAGATGTTGTCCGGCACCGGCTTGTACGGGATATCGTGGAGGCATATCAGAAGGTCATGAAGCCGGGGAAAGATTAGTTCAACCTCTACATTCGGCTGGGATTTTCCTCTTTGACCAAAACTGCAAAGCGCATCACCTCCAAGCTTGCCTAGCCAACCCCAACGCTTTATCTTCCTATCATGCGCTGGATTCCCTACGTTATGGTGCGTATCGTGGCCGTTTTCGCAGGAGGCGTCCTTACCGGAATCTATTTTCCGACCCTCGTTAGCGTAAATGACGCAACGGTTTTCCTGACAATTTTTGCGGTTGCCTATTACATTCTCTGGTTAGTTTTAAGTAGATCATCTCCTATTCGGCTAGTCTCCGGAGTGGTTGGCTTGACGATCATTTTGATCGGGGGTTACTTAAGTATTCTGGTGCGTGACGAGTCCCGTCAGCCGGAATCTTTGGTACAGAATAGCGAGCCAGTGCTTGGGTATCGAGTAAAACTTATTTCAGCAGCGGAGGAAAAAGAAAATTCGTGGAAACGGATTGGAAGGGTACTTGCCATCCGTATAGCAGCGGGGTGGAGGGTGTGTGATGGAAAACTCAATTTGTATTGGCCGAAGACTGAAGCGGTTGATGAGTTGCTTTATGGTGACATACTTATTATCAAAGGCAGCCCGCAGCGGGTGGCCGGCCCGCAAAATCCAAATGAATTTGATTATCGCCTATTCCTCACATACCGCAACATCTTTCATCAGCATTATGTGCGCCAAAGGGAGTGGGCAGTTGTAGAAAAATCAGCTGACCGCGGCCCGTCCTACTATGCTGCTCATGCCAGGGTCTGGACTACCGGCGTGATCGAGCGATGGGTGAGGGGTACTCGGGAGCGGGCGATCGTAAATGCGTTTGTAATCGGGGTGACAGATGGGATTGACGACCAACTCAAGCAGGCCTATGCCGCTGGCGGTGCCATGCATGCGCTGGCCGTTTCCGGCCTACACGTTAGCATTCTCTATGGTGTACTTCTTTTTCTTCTTCGTCCGTTGGAACGAAGGCCCGGAGGACCCTGGATAATCGCGGTGGTCAGCCTGCTCGTTCTTTGGATGTATGCATTTGTTACCGGGCTCCCTCCATCAGTGCTTCGAGCGGTGACCATGTTTTCGTTTGTTGCAATCGCGAAGCCCATTGGGCGAACAACGAGCATTATTAACACGCTGGCGGCGTCGGCCTTTTTTCTTCTGCTCTACGATCCGTTTCTTATTTTGTCGGCTGGATTTCAGCTTTCCTACCTTGCTGTGCTAGGTATCGTTTTGCTTTACCGCCCGATCTACAACCTGTTGGAACCTTCCTGGGCGTGCGTCGATTGGCTGTGGCAAATCACTTGCGTTTCAATTGCAGCCCAGTTTGCCACGTTGGCGGTGACGTTATATTATTTTCATCAGTTCCCGATCTATTTCCTGCTTGCCAACTTGTTTGTTATACCGGCCTCCTCTATTATTCTTCTGGGAGGAATTTTGCTCTTGATAGTCAGCCCGCTCCCCTGGTTCGCTGCGTGGCTGGGTACGGCGCTTCAAACCCTCGTCTATGTGCTCAATGAAGCACTATTCTGGGTTGAGCAATTGCCCTTCAGGCTGATTACTTCGATTACTCCCACCTTGCTTCAGGGATATTGCATTGGAGGATGTGTGATTGCAATCTACCTCTTGCTGCGTACGCGAAAGTTCTATTGGTCTGC
>JANNAZ010000055.1:0-2548 GCA_031384895.1 Cyclobacteriaceae bacterium
GGCTGCTATCATTGCTGCTTCCACCACTATCATTGTATCCGTGGCTTCTCTGATCCTCGCAAAGTATTACGAGAACAAGCGCCTAATTGAAAAAGATATCCGCGATAAGAAGATCGTTGTCTACGAAAAACTGATGAAGTACTTTTTCCAGTTTATGGGAACAAAGAATAAATCCAAGGTGCAACCAATGGAGGATTTCTACATTGAGTTTGCACCAAGCTTTATCACCTGGGGCTCAGATGAAGTCATTAAACATTGGTCGGATTTCAGGAAGGTGGCTGCTGCCAGTGATTCTCACGCCACTCTCGCTAATTTTGAAAAACTCTTGCTCATTATTCGCAAAGACATTGGCCACAAAAATAAAGGCCTCGATGACAAGGTTCTGCTAAGCACTTTCATAAACAACCTTGAAGAACTAAATCCTAAAATTAAAGTTTAAGGAATTTGATCAAACTTGTGTCCGGAAAAATCTCTGTTCAAAATGAATTTGGCGTTTGTGGACTTCCAAAAATCTTCGGCGTAAACAAAAGCTGAAAAAGGAATAAAGACTTGCCCATGATAGCCTGTTCGCTTTTGACCGAACTGCTCGAACTGTGAAGAGCAAAAACGTCCACGTAAAGGTGTAGCAAATATTGTAATTGTCTCCTCTTGACCCGTCTCCCATTTCTTGGTTATCCGTTGGAGTCTTTTCCTGTTCTTCAAAACTATTTGTTTTAGATCCCCAAGATCTTTAGAGTATCCTGCTTCAAAAATAAAAATCGAACCTTCGATTAGTACAAACGGATCAATAGGGTTTCCTTTACAACAGTCATCTAAATTGTTCTTGGTAAAATCTGACATGAACAACTTGGACAGGTTGCTTTCGTACGATTTGAGAGAGTCGATTGGAATGATCCAAAAGTAATCTTTCTTTCCATGTTGCGATATTTTGTAAATATCCTCAAAGGTTATCACCACATAATGCCCAGGCCCTGTCCCTTGCGAAAAGGTATCAGCCATGGCCCAAATGGACAACAAAAAGCATAGAAAAAAATTACCTCTTGCCATAGCTAGATTTTATTGCATCGTCCACTTCTGAGGAGGAAATTTGTTGAGGCGGACTATTAAGGAGCCCTCCTTTGTTATATCCGTTGTCGGGTAGTCCCAATGTATGCAACACTTCATGAGATGTGGCTCCCTCTGGAGCCCCAAAATTCAATCTCATCGCAATAGCACGTGTAGTATTTCCTTGATCACCACCAGAACCCTCAGTTGTAAGTACTCCTGCAGGAGCAGTTATATTGCTGCCATCGCCCGGATGTTTGGCTGCCATACCATTCGCTAAACCAATTTGGAAATACATAGCATTCCTCTGATCTGTATTCAGGCCTTTTTTACTGATGTCTGATGCCCCGGTTACATTGAATTTAAAATGAACATTTTCTCCGTTTGAATTTTGTGAGCCCTTTCCATCCGAACCATTGTAATAGCTGTTTAACTCACTTACAACGTTGGCAAGCTTCGCTGTATTTCTGGCATCTATTCTTCTGTTTTGATTATCGACTTTCTTTATCTCTTTTGCAGTAGCCCCTTCTTTTGCTGTCTTCTTATTTTCAAGGAGAACAACTACATTCTTTTCTACAACATGATCGTTGCCATCCATATAATGCACTCCCTCCAACCCTTCAAGCTCACGGAACGTGATAACTTTATTCTCAGCAAAAGCATAGGTACTATTATGAACATATTTTTCAGCGAGCGGATCAACATTGAAGAACCTTCCAATATCCGGTTGGTAATTCCTCCATTTAAATGAATCCCAATTCAACCCAAGATCATCAACATGTTCTTGCCCTTGAAATTTCTTTCGGTTAGGAACGCTGTTTTCACGAGAGTATGAGTTGAACGTCAACCCGAATGGATAATAATCATCCGTCTGAATCACCGGGCTCTTCATCTGTGTCACTTTAAAGTCATCAAAGTAAACTTCCACCGGAGTCGTCTCCTCATTGCTCAGGTAGATATACACATACCCGGGCTGGGTGATGTTAATTGTCGGTGAGGCCATCAGTTCATGGGCTACATCCTGGCCTTGTTCTTTTGGTGCAGCGCTCATGCGGGTGTAGCCGCCGTTCAGCAGTACATAGTTTCGGTCAAAGATCAGCCAGTTAATATATGCTTTCGGGCCGCCTGTGCTCCCCGTTGTACTCAGCAATCCAACAAACGGGAATGTTGAAGTGCTCGTGCCATAGCTTGCACCATCCAGCACCACCCCGGCTGTGTTCGCAGCGACCTGGGCCATCAGGGTCGTTAATGCCCCAGTCCAGTTGGAACTGGTCTGGTCTACATATTTCCCATACACCTCGGCATTGATCACATCCCCGGGCATCACACTGATGGATTTCGCTACACCGTATTTTTCGTTGACGCTTCCATTGAGGCGTTCGGAGTATCCGGTGGCCGCCCCGTTGGTGCGATCAAAAAGGGCAGCGCTCACTCGCTTGGCTGTGGTTATCCGTAAGAACTGAGTCTGTTCGGTACTTAGGCTGGCCGCCTCCAGCGTTGCGAT
>JANNAZ010000077.1:0-17241 GCA_031384895.1 Cyclobacteriaceae bacterium
GCAGGCAGAAATTTTATGGCCATGATGACCATCAAATTCTGAGTTGCTATTGGGGCGATTTCCCAGAGACAAAGCGGTCCTTCTTGTCCAGGTCCTTGAGCACAGCAATGTGGGTGAATCCACTTGCGGCAAGGACAGCCGCTGTTTCTGCACCAAACTTTTCATTGATTTCCAACATGAGAAGTCCACCAGGCTTTAGGGTGCTTTTTGCTTTTTCTGAAATGGCCCGATGAAAAATGAATGGATCGCTGTCGGGGACGAACAAGGCGAGTTCAGGCTCATAGTCAATGACATTTTTTGCCAGCGTTGATCGTTCCTTTTCCTGAATGTAAGGCGGGTTACTCAGGATGACGTCAAGATTCGTGAACGGAGTTTCGTTGCTTAAAATGTCATGTTGAATGAACTGGACAGGAGCATTCAAATGAGCGGCATTGCGTTTGGCAACTTCCAGTGCCTTAGAATCTATATCGGTGCCCGACACCGTAAAGCCGGGAAGCTCGAGCGCAAGCGTTATTGCGATACATCCGCTGCCTGTGCCAATGTCCAGCATCGTCCCACGGGAAGGCCTTCGGGGATTATCGATCACAAAACTGACCAGAAGTTCAGTTTCCGGTCGCGGAATAAGTACATCAGGGCTCACGAAAAATGTTCGGCCATAGAAACCGCAGCTCCCCAGAATGTATTGCAAGGGCTCTCCCCGGTTAAGACGAAGAATCGCTTCGTCAAAATCCGCTGTTTTTGCATTGACGGGTTTTCCGGAGTGGACATCCGCTGCAGAAAGCGCGAACTTATCGTGCAGAAGCCAGCGAATGATGGCTTGCTTTTCTTCCGGGCCAACGTCCAGGGTCAGCGACTGCAACAAGTGATCGTGTAGTTCTTTGGCGAGCATGATGAGCCCGCAAGTGTAGCAATGATTTCTCAAAAACGTGACCATTTGCTTTGGTTTTTCCATTTGGCCATCTTTCGAGCCTTGGAGCAGGATATCCTTTTTATGCGACGTGCCCTGGAGCTGGCAAAGCTTGGATTGGGGAGCGTGAGCCCCAATCCGTTGGTGGGTTGTGTGGTTGTTGCAGACAATCGAATCATTGGTGAGGGATGGCACAAGAAGTTTGGGGGTCCGCACGCAGAAGTGAACGCCATTGAGTCGGTTACCGACCCATCTCAATTATCACAGTCTACCGTATATGTTAACCTGGAGCCCTGTTCACATTTTGGCAAAACACCCCCGTGTGCAGACAAACTGATACAGTTGGGTGTAAAACGCGTAGTGATTTCCAACAGGGATACTAACCCCGTGGTGTCGGGAAAGGGAATTGAAAAGTTGCGCGCCGCTGGCATATCGATTACAGAGGAAATTCTCGAAAAAGAAGGTCGTTACCTCAACCGGCGATTTTTTGCCACAGTGGAACAAGGAATTCCATTCGTTATCCTCAAGTGGGCTGAAAGTGCGGATGGATTTATGGCACAGGAAGGAAACGCGCCGTTGTGGATCAGCAATGTATATTCCAGACAGCGGGTGCATCAATGGCGCTCGGAGGAGGATGCGATCCTGATCGGAACAAGGACTGCTGAGGTTGACAATCCACGGCTCAGTGTCCGTGACTGGACGGGCCGCAACCCAACTCGTATTGTCATTGACCGTTCGTTACGACTCAGTGAAGCGCTTCATGTCTTTGACCGATCGCAGCCGACGCTCTGCTACAATCTCAATCGCAATGCGGAGCAAACCAATCTGAGTTACGTCAAGCTGAATAAGGAAAGCTTCATCCTCGACCTGCTCCATGACCTCAAACAGCGTAACCTGGGGTCCGTCATTATTGAGGGTGGTGCGCAAACATTAAATGCTTTCATTGCCGGAGGATGGTGGCATGAGGCCAAAATCTTTCGGGCAAAGAAATCTTTGGGAAGCGGAATTGCCGCACCGGTCTTGCGTGGAAACCAGATTGCGGAAGATGAATTGTCAGGCGACCGGCTGACCGTTGTGCTTAACCTGGGTGGTGCTAAAACGTAATCACCAGGGAAGCTCCTGTTCCCGAAACATAAAATTTAGTTCTGGGACGAAGTGCCGAATGCTGTTTGTTGAACATATCAATGGCATTCTGCGCACGACGCCGATAGTTGATGCTGATTGGGATGGAGCCAATTACCAATGCTGCGCCTCCTGCTACAAATGCCCATTCCGGATCTCCACCAGCTACCGCAGTGGCTGCCGGAATAATCAGTAACCCTGCACCTAAAAACCCCATGATACCCGAAAGCGTGCTGCTCGTTCGGGCTTTCTTGAATTCTTTGTACGCGGCGGGGGAGTCAAACAAAATTTGTCCGACCTGTCGAGGCGTGATTTGATAGATGGATGTGTCTTTCTGATATTCAAAGTGCGCTCCACCGAACGAGGGATACATCATCAACTGCTCTTGCCCACGTGCGGAGAGACTGGCCAGCAAGGTCACTCCAAGAATAATAAGATACTTCATTCGGCTAGACCAGGCGCTTTCCAACTTCCTCCCAATTCACGATAGACCACCAGTTAGAGACATAGTCTGCTCGCTTATTCTGATACTTCAAATAGTAGGCGTGCTCCCAAACATCCAATGCCAGAAGTGGGGTTCCTTTCAATTCACTTACATCCATCAGGGGATTATCCTGATTGGCTGTGGATCCGATTTTCAACTTACCGTTATCATTGACAAGCCAAGCCCAACCTGAGCCAAATCGCCCCATAGCGGAAGCCGTAAATAGCTCTTTGAATTTCTCCAGGGACCCAAATCCTTGATTGAGCGCGTCAGCAACTTTTCCTACGGGGGCCATTGCTCCAGGCTTCATCACCTGCCAAAAGAAATTGTGGTTCCAGGCACCTCCACCATTATTGCGAGCCTTGGCGGAAAGTTTTGAAGTGTTAGCGAAAAATTCGGCTTCCGTAGCGAAAGGAATTGCCTCGGCCAAGATTACGTCGTTTACATTCTTGATGTATGCCGCATGGTGACGACTGTAATGAATCTCCATCGTCATCGCGTCGATCGCCGGTTCCAAGGCGGTATATGAATAAGGTAATGCGATCTGGGCGAATGAGACACCAGGCGTGGCCGCTTGAGTGCTGCCACCTTTCATTAAGAGTGTTGCCCCCAGTGCAACAGCTGCAGTTGCCTGTACGGAGTCCTTGACAAATTTTCTGCGATTGATGGGCTTCATAACTTTTCTTTTTGCTTTGTCTTACAAATTCCGGGCCGGAGACCATGGGATAAGGACCCACATGGGCTGCCAAAGGCACGAAAGTTACCCAAAATATATTTAGCTTTAATAAACGATACTGCGTGGCTATGGATGACAAGCTCTATGACCAAATACCCTCTCTGGACTTAGCCGATTTCATCGGCCAGGATGGAGCAAGGAAGAAGAAATTTGTTAATGACCTGGGGGCCGCATATAACACAATTGGTTTTGTGGCTATCCGCAATCATTTTCTGGATGAGAAACTATCTCAAAAACTTTATGAAGTAATCAAGAGGTTTTTCGGTTTGCCTGATGAGATCAAAAAAAAGTATGACCTTCCCGGCTTGGCCGGTCAACGTGGCTATATCGGAAAAGGAAAAGAACATGCTAAGGGAAGAAATACCGGCGACCTTAAGGAATTTTATCATGTAGGTCAGCAAGTAGTCGGAGATGACCCGATCAAAGCTGAATATCCGGACAACATCTGGCCATCCGAACTTCCAGAGTTTCGCGAGGTGAGCCTGGATGTTTATCGGCAGCTGGAAAGGACTGGTGTTGAAATGTTGCGGGCTATAGCGTTGTATTTGAATCTTGCGGAGGACTACTTTGATGCTAAGGTTAGACACGGGAACAGCATCTTACGCCCGATTCACTACTACCCGATAGAAAACCCGGACGAGGTTCCTGAAGATGCGGTACGTGCAGCTGAACATGGTGATATCAATCTGATCACCCTGCTGATGGGTGCAAGTGCTGATGGGTTGCAAGTGCTAAGAAGAGACGGCAAATGGATTGCAATCACTGCGTTGCCGGAACAATTGGTTGTAAACGTTGGAGACATGCTGGAGCGCCTGACAAACAAGAAATTAAAGTCCACTATACATCGGGTAGTGAATCCTCCGCGCAGCCTGATGAATAGGCCACGTTATTCGATTCCCTTCTTCATGCACCCGCGAAGCGAAATGAGTCTTGCTGCTTTACCAGGTTGTGTAGACGCAACCTACCCCAAACTTTGGGGGGACATTTCCGCCGGTGAGTTTCTTGGTCAACGGCTGCGGGAAATTGGCCTGAAAAAATAGCAGACATTGTACAGACGGGTTCGATATTTTGTATTCCTGAAAGATGTGGCGCTGCTGTCTGTTAGCACTTTTGGCGGACCGCAAGCGCACATCGCGCACTTCATTAAGGTGCTGGTAGAGAAAAGAAAGTACCTCTCGGAGGAAGACTTGATAGAGATCAACGCGCTCTGCCAAGTTCTTCCTGGACCGACTTCCACGCAAACACTTTCTGCAATTGGATTTAGAATCGGTGGCCCCAACCTGGCGTACCTCACACTTTTGATTTGGATCCTGCCAGCGGTAATCGGGATGACTTTGGCTGGTATTCTAATTACTGTTTTCCAGGGAAACGTGTCGTTTAATTTCACACGCTTTGTTCCAGCTATGGCGGTTGGCTTTGTAAGCTATGCCGCCTACTCCATGAGTGTGAAATCTGTGACCACGCGGACAGGTTTGATTCTCATGGTCGCCGCTGGCGTGGCGTCCTATTTTATTAGATCGCCTTACTTTTACCCTGCGGCCATTCTGGTGGCAGGCTTTGTCACAGCCTTCAAGTATAAGGAGCAGCCCAAAAAGGATAAAATTCCAATGAGCATCCGGTGGGAGAATTTTTTGCTCTGGGTGGGTGTATTGATTGCTGCAGCTACCCTGGGTCATTTCACGGACAGTCTCCCCATCCGGTTGTTCGAAAATTTTTATCGTAACGGAAGCCTCATCTTCGGCGGTGGCCAGGTCTTGACTCCGTTGCTTTATACAGAGTTTGTTGAATTGAAAGAGTACCTGGATCCGAAACAGTTCCTTTCGGGTTATGCGATTGCGCAATCGTTGCCTGGCCCTGTATTTTCCTTTAGCTCCTATATTGGGGCCTTATCGATGCATAAAGCGGGATCGGATATCGGCGGGCAAATTCTGGGGGCATTTACATCAGCAGCCGGAATTTTTCTACCGGGCACATTCCTGATATTTTTCCTAATTCGTTTCTGGGACAGCTTGAAGAAATTCCGCGCTGTTCGAGCCTCGCTTGAAGGAATTTCTGCCGCTAGTGCGGGGTTGGTCGCCGCCGCCGCGGTCTTTCTGTTTCAGCCCCTGGACAATGCGTTTGTTACCTATGCCTTCACCATTGGGACTTTTGCGCTGCTCAATTTTACCAGAATGCCATCGGGGCTAATTGTCGTGTTGGGCCTGTTGCTTGGACTAATATTATAAGTGCTGCCCTGCCTTAAGGTGCAGGGCACGAATAGGTCCAAAAACAAAAAACCCTGCCTCGGGTGAAGCAGGGTCTTTTGCTTGACTAACTCAATTTGAAAATGATAGGTAGTGTGTAGCGCTGTCTCACTGGCTTGCCCCGCTGCTTGCCTGGATTCCAGGCAGGAGCGGACATAATAATGCGGACTGCTTCTTCATCACAGCCGGCACCAATACCTTTGATTGCACGAACTTCAGAGAGAGAGCCGTCTTTTCCAATTACGAACTCAACAAACACCCGCCCTTCAATACCCATACGACGGGCCTGAGGAGGATACTTGGTCTTATCTTTGACATATTTGTAAAAGCCTGCTATGCCACCCTTGGGCGTTGCAGATTCTTCCACGATGTTAAAAACCTGATCTGTCTCCTCTTCCGGTTCTGCCGCCTGCACAACAATCTCTTCGATCTTTGTTTGATCAGTTACCTCAACATCGAGATTCACTTTAATGTCTTCTTTGATTTCTTCTTCATCCGGAACCTCCACTACCTGGGGCTGTTGCACCTGGGGTGGTGGTGGTGGGGGCTGCTCTGTTGGGGGGACCTCCATGACCTCTTCAAACGTGTTGATATTCTTGCCCTGCAGATCCACAACGCCCTCGTCATATTGTCTCCACTCAAAGGCGGTCACAATGAGTATCATAGTGCCTACCAGGCCGATGCTCAGGAAAAACCCTGATTTCTTGGTCAAATCGGCATTGTCGGTCTTTTTGGATTCCATACTTCAAGTTTTAGGATTTCAAATATAATAACAGAATCCACTCCGCGCCATTTCGTCACAGAAACTTCAAAATTCTTGAGAAGCCTGATTATTTGCGACTACCGTAGAAAAGGGTGAAATACACCGTTGGGAAGGCACTTTTGTTATTCGCTGTTGGCATCAATATGATCTCATTAAAATAGGCGTCCAGTAGGAATCCTACCTCAAAACCCTGTATCGAGCTTTTGACCGAGCCCAACTCAAAGCTCAGTCCGGCTTTAATATTAATGCCTAACTGAATACTCGAATCACCAAGCCCCTCAAACAAGTTTCCGGTCCCCAGAATATTATTGAAGCTGTGCTCCGGGTTAGTTGGATCATACTGCTCATGAACTGTAACAAAGAAACTATTGTCCACCATCCGTTCGATATAGTAAGGAGCAAGAATTCCGATAGATGGGCCAATGGCGCCCACCGCTTTGATTTCTACACCCTGCTGCGGCGCCTTGTCAAACAGCACATAGTCCCGCCCATATTGAAAGCGAAAGGCATACAGGTAATTGCTTTTTCCGTATATAAACGAATTACCCGAGGCGCGAGCACTTGTGCGGAACTCCGCCGAATGCTTCACATTCATGATCTCAAGCCCGAAAGTTTCAAACAACCGGTCGTTCAATTTGCGGGATTTCTTAAAGATGAATCCACCGAGAATACCACCGGAAGAATTCTTGTTTATACCCCAAATAAATTCGGAATCGTACTCGTAGCTATCTTGCGTCTGGGCATTGGCAAATCCTATGCATCCTACTGCAAGAAGCGTGAGAAACAGTCGCTGAATCCTGAAACCGGGCATTCTACCTACTTTAGTCTAAATTTAACCGATAAGTAAAGAACGCAAAACTAATCGATACTGATATATGGTTTCTATGAGCGGAATTTACCTTGGGAATCTTCGGACAGAGGATACCCATCACCTGTCGGGAAATAAGATTATCACGGACGCCCCAACTGACAACAACGGAAGAGGAGAGGCATTTAGCCCCACCGATCTTGTATGCGCTGCCCTTAGCAGCTGCATGATGACGTTGATGGGAATTGTGGCGGATCGGGAAAAAATCGACCTGACCGGAATGACATCCCAGATAACCAAGATCATGGCAGCAAACCCAAGAAGAATAGCGGAAATTCAAATTGTCTTTTCTCGCCCTGGCTTGCAAGTGACAGAAATACAACGTCAGAAATTGGTGATTGCAGCACAAACTTGCCCAGTGGCAATGAGTCTGGCTGAGGGAATCAACCAATCGGTTAAGTTTGATTTCTAACGCGATCGGTACTAGTAGGCCCACAAGCCTTTCTCACGCTTGTCATACTGAAGTTTCTTGCCCTTGTCCTTTACACTGGAGGGTTGTGTGTCGTTCTTATGAAACATCTTGGACCATAACACCTTCACATTCGTAAAGAAACTGCGCTCCTCTTTAACATTATCTTCTTCACTGTGCGCGAATTTTGCGTCCGGATGCAATCGACTGCCGCTGTACTTATGCATTTTCAGGTTTCCCTGGAAGTCTCCGATCCGCCCCTCGGCTTTGCCCGGGCCAATTCCTTTCAGAGCATAGCGTGAACTGTTGGGGTTGCGCTTGTAATCCCAGTACTGCTTCATGTTGCGCGAATACTCACTCGCTTTTACAGATGCGCGGCTAGGTGCAACACCAGGAAGCGCACCTTTGATGGCATTAGGCTTTTTAGCATAGCGGCCTTCCCTTACTCTCACCTGAAGTCCGCCAGCAGCGCCCACGTTGGGAGGCGGGGATTTAGCCAAGGCAGTTTCATTATTGTTCCACAGAATGCCGCTTACACTACCTCCGCCTTTTGCAGGCTTCTTGGCTTTTATACTTCCGCTATAGTTAATGTTTGCCGCATTCTGGGGTGGGCTAGTCGCCAGCGGAGCCTCTTGATTGTTCCAAAGAAGACCACTAATACTACCGCCACCCTTTGCTGGTCGCTTGGCTTTGGTTCTGCCAGCATAACCGATCATCCCCGCCGTCAAAGGAAACCTCTTCGGCAGTGATGTTTCCTCATTATTCCACAGGATGCCACTGACACTCCCGCCACCCTTGGCGGATCTCTTCGCTTTTGTCCTTCCCGAAAAGCCAGCACCATCCTGATTGAACCCAATTTGGCTGGACCGCTTAATGTTTCCTTGGAAACTTCCCCCCTGATCACTGAAGCCTTTATCTCCTCGTTTCATGAAGCCGGAATACCGTACGCCATTTTCGCCAAACTGTTTCACTGCCCCAACTCGTTCAATGTTGCCCGAATACCCAATGTAGTCGCCAGCAAACCCCTTTCTCTGTTTTTGGTTTCCCGCATAGTTGGTGCCTGCTTGGGAAAATCCTGATGTACGACCGCGCTTAATTGTCCCGGAATACCCAATGTGATCACTGCCGAATCCCTTGCCACGTTTTAGGTTGCCGGAGTAATTCACACCTTCCTGAGAGAATCCGCCCGCCTGACTTCTTTTAATGAAGCCAGAATAGCCAAAACCGCTTGGATCGAATTGACTCAGTGAGCTCCGTTTAACATTTCCGGAATAACCTTCTCCCTGTCTGCCCATTCCGCGAACATCTCCGCGGTTGATATTTCCGGAGTAGCCTGCTCCATTTCTGGAGAATCCACCTGAAGTGCCCCGACGGATATCGCCAGCGTAACCGGCCCCCTGGTCACCGAAATTTTTGGTTGAACCAGTCCGTGGAAAATTTCCCTGATAGCGTGCAGGACGCGTATCCGGAATGCGGTCTTTCGGCCTGACGCCCTTGAAGCTGTTGTTAAATATTTTTGAAATCCACCAGGCACCCATGCCTGGCTCGGTGGGCTTTAGAGGTTCTTGCGATCGCGCCTGCTGCGCCCTGGGATTGCGTACAGGCCATCCTGCAATATCTCCCTTCCAACCCCGCGCCCGCTGGGTTGCGGTTGGATATCCTCCACCCGGAACGCGCGTTGATCGATCGCCAACTGGTTTACGCCCAAAGAACTTAAGAGAGTCCCTGCCAACAAGCCCGGCCGATTGCGATTTATAATTGCGGGTTCTCACAGGGCCGCCAGTGAGGTCAGTCGTTACTCCCCGTTCCTTTTTTTGAAATTTACCCCAATACACATTTTTTCGCCCTCGCTGAACATACGGGCCGCTGCCGGATGAAGGATAATATCCCGGTTGTGATCCTCCTGATTTAGGCGGCCTGGAATAACGCCTTACGTGTGACAATTCTGATTTGTTAGAAAATGACCTATCTCTTCTTGCAGCCCGTTTCTTGTAGTAAGAAACATAAGGACCCCGCTGTGAATAGGTATTTGAAAAACTTCCGGTTGCACTCTGATTGCGGATTGGCCCGTTGTCAAATCCACCTTTCCAGGCACGTTCCTGTTTTCGTGGATGGTGTTCAACAAAGCGGGTGCCCTTAATTGTCCGCGTATAGATTGGGGGCTTTTCCTTCGGGCGCTTGCGCGCATATCGCACATAGGGTCCCTTTTGCGGATATACGTTATTTCTCGCGGCATCCGCACCGGTTGGTTTCATTCGTCTGGCGCGGTAGCCAGAAACGTCTCCCTTCCAGGCCCGCACTTTTGATTCACGAGGAGACTTTGAAAATACTCTGCCGCGAGGAGGCGCGGCTCGCTCCGCTTGCTTATTCGACCGGTTGGAATACGGAGTGGGTTGCCGATAACTTGCGTTAGCTCGGTTGGCTGATGACTGGCCTTTTGTACGCAGCCTGCGGCCGGCAATATCGCGGGTATTTCCGCGCTCTTTTCGCTTATACGACTTCCCTTTGGTTTCTCGGACTTGCCGTTGGTTTTTTAAAGGGCGGTCTCCTTTGGTATTCTGAGAAAAAGCAGGCGAAGAAAGGAAAAGCAGAAGCAGAAGAAACCCGATGGATTTCACCAACAAGAAAGGGAAGGCTGCGGTATGTCTCTTTTCAGGCATCAAAAAAGTGCAGAAAACAGGCTAAGATACACAAAATGATGTATTTCAGCCGTCTATGAGGTCAAAGGGGGACTAGTAACCCGCAAGAGTCTCGATTACTCCTTTGAGTCGGCCTTTGGCGAGGAAGTTGTTTTCCAACGATGGCGCAAATGGAATGGGGGTGTCCAGGCTGGCTACTCGCATCACCGGAGCATCGAGGTGTTCAAAAAGGTGTTCGCTAATCCAGGCGCTGATTTCACCGCCAATCCCACCGGTCAGTGTGTCTTCGTGAAGAATAAGAACACGACTGGTCTTCTTCACTGTCTCCCTCACAGCCTCCTTGTCCCATGGCAGCAAGGTCCGCAGGTCAAGAATATCAGCTTCTATTTCAGGAAGTGTATCCATGATTTCTTTGGCCCAGTGGACACCCATTCCGTAAGTGATGATCGATAGTTGGTTTCCTTCCCGCACCAGATTGGCTTTGCCGATTTCGACCTGGTAATAGTCGTCAGGAATCTGCTCTTTTACAGAACGGTATAACACCTTGTGTTCAAAGTATAGGTAGGGATTCGGGTCATCGAGTGCGGCACACAGAAGACCTTTGGCATCGTAAGGATTGGAAGGGTAAACGATTTTCAAACCGGGTGTGTGAAAGAACCACGCTTCGTTGCTCTGCGAATGAAACGGGCCCGCTGCCGTACCAGCGCCCGTAGGCATCCGGACCACAACATCGGCTGCCTGTCCCCACCGCCAGTGCGTTTTCGCAAGATTGTTGATGATCTGGTTAAACCCTTCTGTCACAAAATCAGCAAACTGCATCTCCACCATCGCCTTCATCCCTTTGATTGACAGCCCGAGCCCCGTGCCAACAATCGCCGCCTCACAAAGAGGCGTGTTTCGCACACGGCCTTTTCCAAACTGAGCAACGAACCCATCGGTGATCTTGAATGCACCGCCATATTCGGCGATATCCTGTCCCATGAGGACCAAGTTATCGTGACGAATCATGCCTTGCCTTAACCCGTCACTTATTGCATCGATGAATCGCTTTTCAGTTTTCTTCTCCGAGGCAGGTTGTATAATAGGTTGTGTATAGGGGGCATACAGGTCTTGCAGCTCCAGTGCGGTATCTGCTTCCGGGTGTGTTTCACGGAAAGCGACGTCCAGTCCGTGATCGATTTCTTGCTTTATCTTTTTGCGAAGCGTCTCTATGAATTTCTTATCGATAATCTTTTCCTTGATTAAGAAATCTTCATAATTCTGCACCGGGTCCTTTTTGGCCCACTCCTCCATAAGTTTCTTGGGTACATATTTTGTGCCCGATGCCTCTTCGTGTCCGCGCATACGGAAGGTCATGCATTCAAGAAGAACTGGCTTTGGGTTCTTGCGCATCTTGCTGGCAATACTTCGGACGGAATCAAATACTTCGAGGATGTTGTTGCCGTCAAGTTGTATTCCTTCAATTCCGTATCCAATGGCCTTGTCAATGAATTGCTTGCAGCGAAATTGTTCGCTGCTTGGTGTTGAAAGACCATACCCATTGTTTTCAATAACAAAAATGATGGGAAGGTCCCAGACGGCTGCAACATTGAGGGCTTCATGAAAGTCTCCCTCGCTGGTTCCGCCGTCTCCATTGAAAACAACAGTTACTTTATTTTCTTTCCTCAGCTGCGCACCTAACGCAATTCCATCGGCGACTCCATTTTGAGGGCCCAGATGAGAGATCATGCCGACAATGTGATGAGCGTTAGTTCCGAAATGAAAAGATCGGTCTCTGCCCTTGGTATAGCCCATGCCAGTTCCCTGCCATTGTGCAAATAGCCGATCAAGAGGAATCTTGCGCCCCGTGAATACGCCCAGGTTCCGGTGCATCGGAAGAATATATTCATCCACGTCTAGTGCTTGCGTTATTCCGACTGAAATTGCCTCTTGCCCGATTCCACTAAACCATTTGCTGATTTTGCTCTGGCGAAGCAGGATCAGCATCTTTTCTTCAATGAGTCGTGGCCGCAGAAGCTCTTCATAAAGCTGGATGAGGGTGCCGTCGGTATATTTCTTGCGGTTGAATTTCATGCGGTGAGGGAAAGTGCAAAAATACTCAGCCTATGGCGGATATATGAATTTTCGAAGCTGAATTTGCCAGTCAAGATTCAATCAACAAACCGGCCACTCCACTCGGGCCGCGGGATCATACAGGTATCTTTTCGACCAAATAACCTGTACCGATTCCTGGCGACCATGTCATACAGCCCATCGCGGAGAAATGAAGGCAACAGAATGAAGGGATAGACAAGTAGCCAGATGCCTCCGAGTTTACGTGCAATCCGGAGTGCAGCTGTAGAACGAGTATATAGTTTGCCCTCTTCAATAAGGATAACCGTTGATAACTCGGTGGTTGTGTAATGATGAACGCTCAGCAGCTCGATCACCTTCGGGGACTGGAGCGAGCCAAATTGAAAATGATTCTTCGGGTCGCGCGGAATAATGAACGTGACAAATCCATTGCAGAGGTTGCAGACCCCGTCAAAGAGGATGAGGGATTTTTCAGCCACCGGGCTTTTGCCGTTTGAACAACGGTACGGTGCTGCAGGGCTCGCCATACATAATGCTGGCCGCAACTGCCCGAAGCCGAGCGGCGGCTCCAACAAAAATGGATTCGGGAACATGAACATCGCTGCATCCCTTGATCACAACCTTCGCGTCGCGGTACTGCTCCCAGTTGATGGTGTTCATAGCTTCTTCAAAGTGATTGGCGATAAAGGCCTCTTTGGAGCCAAACCGGATACGTTTTGCAAAAGGCTGAAGCGCGATGGCCACTAACATGAATGCCCAAGTCGGAAGGATCGCATCGGCAGAACAAAACACGGCTACCTGTTTATTTTGGTAGCCAGACCAGTCGTGTGTGCGAACAAACTCCCGAAGATCTTTTTCACGAAGCATCACCCCCTCAACAAGAAGACCCTTTAAGTCAAATTCAGTAATCTCAAATGGAGGATACAATTCCTCCAAATTAAGGGTGATCAGCCCGCTTCCGGCCACTCGATTGATGATTGTATCTTCTTCCAACGGATTATCGATTGAATATAGAACCCACTTTAGACCTTTTTAGTTTTCGCTACGAACTCTTTTAGATAGGCCGGTTCAAAGGTTCGGATATCTGCAAAGTCCCCAGATTCAAATTTACGGAATGCCAGGGTCCCCATGGAAGCGGCATTGGGATAGGCATTATCAATGAAAACCGCATTGGGATGTTGGATTGCCATTCTGCATTTTCCGGCACCGTTGCCGTGAAAAACAATGATCTCCTTCGGAAAATAGTTAATGAAACTCTTTTCATCAATGATTTTGGCTTGCGTTGGTTCGACTACGTCCAGTGATTCCGTGAGGAGGCTGCAATAGACTTCCATACGCCTCGCATCAATCATTGGACAGAGTAATCTGCCATCGTTATGAATGGGAAGCGAAGAAGCAAGGATGTGCAGTGAATCCAAAGCAACGAGAGGTCGGCGCAAGGCATAGCAAATTCCCTTGGCGGTGGCTGTTCCAATCCGAAGGCCAGTGTAAGAACCTGGTCCTGCAGAAACTGCAACCGCAGACACATCTGTTTTTTTGATTCCGCCGGCCGCAAACAATTCATCGATCAGTAGCGTCAAGTGGGATGCAGCAGCCTGTGGCGTATGAATCTCACGGTTAACCAACAGGGCCCCGTTTTCATGTAGCGCAGCTGAGCAAACCGAGGTTGATGATTCGAGGCTGAGAAGAATCGCCATTAGTGAGGCATCAGGTACCTTTGATAGGAGCTGTCATTCGCCAAGATCATTTTGGCTTCAAGAAGTTCTTTGTCGTGGTCAAACGATGCTTCAGCGCGACCGCGATGCAAGGCCGCGTGGAATCCGATCTCTTCTTCCAGCAAGGGCTGAATTTCATCGCGGAAGCGAACCATGTACCCGGCGTGACTTGCGGTAACTTTATTTTTTATCGACTGAAGATATGCTTGGAGCTCCTCGTAGCGATGGGCATCCCTGGCTCCTTCCACCAGACCATTCAATTGTTTTTCCAGGTCAGTGGAGTACACAAATTGCTTCCCGGATAGCCAGGTATCAAATTCCTTGTATTCAGAATCAGTGAGTTTAAAATTTCTGAACGTTTTCAATTCGGGATGCTGATAACAATAGCGCGTTGCATACTCGAAGAGGAGGCCAGACTGTGCCAATTGAACGAGCGCGCTGCCATACGGTTCGCGTTTCACAATCACATCTGGATCAAGCCCGCCACCATCATATACCGTGCGGCCGCTTTTCGTGCGGAATGCCGTCTTGAGAGAGTCGGCGAATCGTTCAACGAGGCCATTCGAATTTCGATGGCTGTAGTCAAGAGCCTGAATGCATCGTCCGCTGGGGATATAATACCGGGCCGTAGTCACTTTTAACTGAGCACGGTACGGAAGTTGACGTGTGCTTTGCACCAAGCCTTTCCCAAATGTTTTTTGGCCAAGCAGCACGGCCCGGTCATAATCTTGCAGAGCCCCTGCAACAATCTCTGCAGCGGAAGCACTACCGCCGTCAATTAGCACTACCAACGGGGTACTCAGGTCGATCGGGGTGTTGAGTGCTGCGTAGGATTTGTTCCACTCTTTTACCTTGCCCCTGGTTGCAACAACTTCCTTCCCCTTCGGAATAAAAAGGTTGACCATGTTTATGGCTTCGTAGAGTAGGCCGCCCGGGTTATCCCGGAGATCAAGAATAAGACGTGTGGCACCTTGCTGTTTTAAAGAGATCACGGCGGCTTCAATTTCTTTCGAAGCTCCCGGAGTGAATTCGTCTAGCTTGATATAGCCAATGTGATCATCCAGCAGGCCCTGGTAGGCCACGTTGCTAATCTTGATCTGTTCACGAATTAGTTTGAAACTGTATTCTTTGCCTTGGCGACTTATCACAACACTTACTTCCGAGCCAGGAGCGCCCTTAAGCAGCGCACTGGTTTCACTCGTCGGTTTTCCTTTCACGCTCTTCCCATCCACAGAAGTGATTTCATCGCCGACACGAATGCCTGCACGCTGAGCAGGAAAATTCTCGTAGGGCTGGGTAATGATATTTCGGTTGTTAATGATACTTATCAAGGCTCCGATCCCGGCATATTGGCCCGTGGTCAGAATGCTGAATGCCTCCAGGTCTTCTTCTGGGATAAAATCAGTGTAGGGATCGAGTGATTCAAGCATGCCATGAATTCCAGTCTGGATCAGTGCCTTTGGCTCGACTTCATCGACGTAGTACGCATTGACTTCCCTGAAGAGGTTGGTGAAAATGTCCAGGTTCTTGGCAATTTCGAAATAGGTCTCCGCTTGTTCCGTGAAGGCAAGTAGGGCGATGCAGGCAAGCGCGGCGAGACTAATTTTTGCTTTCATATTGGTTCAAGCGTCTTAACGAGGATTGAATGGCTTGGTGAATAGCTGGGGACGGAAGGATCTCTTTAGCAATATAGATATACGCTAGCGAGAATGTGGAGGGTATGGTGAGCAGGGCCTTATTTAGCCTGTACCCCTCACGAATTCGTCGCTTTAGTGTATTCCTGTCGGTGGCCTTCTTGAATGCGCGTGTAGGGACAGTGACCAGGACCTGGTTTTTGGAGGGAGGAGTATCTGGCTGAGGCCTGAAAATTACTTTGAGAGGAAAGATCGAAAAGGAGGCCCCTTGTTTGAAAAGGTCCTCGATGACTTTCTTTTTGGTTAGCCGTTCTTCTTTTGGAAAGCGAAAGTTTTCCATGGCGCAAAAGATAATCTTCCGCCGCGGAGCGGATTATTTGTGCTTGAAGGTCTTCTCGTCAGAAACGGTTAGTTTCTTCCGGCCTTTTTTGCGTCGGGAAGCCAATACCCTGCGGCCATTGGCAGTCGCCATCCGTTCACGGAATCCGTGCTTGTTCTTTCTTTTTCTGCGGGAAGGTTGATACGTGCGTTTCATGATCGCTAAAAATTAAGGGCAGCAAAGATGGGTAGGATTTTTCTATTTACAAAGGTATGGGCCTGGTCAAGAAAAGCATCGAATTCAAGGAAATTATCGAATTGGCATTTTGAATAGAGAGCCTTGGCTATTATCTTTGCAGTCCGTTTTTGGGTAGATAGGCCGAATTCAGCTGGGATAAGGCTCCAAGGATGTGGTTTTAAGTCGGAAGGCTTCACTACCAAGCCAATTTGAATGCGCCAGGTGAAAGCCAGGAGCAATCGGAAAGGCGGTGGTAAACGTTCATTGAATAGATGGAGATTGATAGCGGACCCGTTTATAATCGATAGAGGTTATAAGCGAGTCGATTCTAAAACAAGGTGAGAGAAGGGAAGCGCGAGCGGACCGGATCTTGATTAAGTGTAGAAGAAGATGAGACCAGAGATATATTGAAATAGTTTCTAGTGGAGGGTTTTCGGATCTGAAAGGAGAAGGGAATCAGAAGGTAGGAATGTAGGATTAATACTATGGAGAGTTTGATCCTGGCTCAGGATGAACGCTAGCGGCAGGCCTAATACATGCAAGCTGAACGGCAAGAATTTTAGCAATAGAGTTCCTAGAGTAGCGTAAGGGTGCGTAACACGTATGCAATCTACCCACAACAGGAGGATAGCTCCCCGAAAGGGGAATTAAGACTCCATAAGATCACACGAGGGCATCCGAGGGTGATTAAACTACAAGGGGTTGTGGATGAGCATGCGTCTGATTAGTTAGTTGGCGGGGTAACGGCCCACCAAGACGATGATCAGTAGGGGAACTGAGAGGTTGGTCCCCCACACTGGCACTGATATACGGGCCAGACTCCTACGGGAGGCAGCAGTAGGGAATATTGGACAATGGGTGCAAGCCTGATCCAGCCATGCCGCGTGCAGGAAGAAGGCCTTCTGGGTTGTAAACTGCTTTTGCCAGGGGATAAAATTTCTTTGCGAAGAAAATTGAAGGTACCTGGTGAATAAGCCACGGCTAACTACGTGCCAGCAGCCGCGGTAATACGTAGGTGGCAAGCGTTGTCCGGATTTATTGGGTTTAAAGGGTGCGTAGGCGGTTCCATAAGTCAGTGGTGAAATACAATAG
>JANNAZ010000079.1:0-5716 GCA_031384895.1 Cyclobacteriaceae bacterium
TGCGCATGCTGTATAATCCACAGATGAAGGGATCATACAATTTTGTTCCTGGTGTTATGGCCATGGTGCTCATGCTGGTATGTGCAATGATGACTTCTATTTCGATTGTTCGTGAGAAAGAGATGGGGACAATGGAAGTCATTTTGGTTTCACCCATTGTCCCGATCCGAGTGATCATCGCTAAGATGGTGCCCTATTTTATTCTTTCGGCAGTCAACATCGGCTCTATTCTTTTGTTGAGTGTCTTTGCACTTGATGTTCCCATACTGGGCAACTTGTTTTTGCTGGTTAGTGAGTGCCTTCTTTTTACGGTAACCGTGCTGGCCCTGGGACTTCTTATTTCTTCTGTCACCGATTCGCAGGAGGTGGCGATGCTGATTTCCTTGATGGGGCTATTTCTTCCTACGATCATGCTGAGCGGGTTTATGTTCCCCGTCGAGAACATGCCGATTCCTTTACAAATTGTTTCCAATGTTGTTCCGGCCAAATGGTTCTACTATATCGTCAAGAATGTGATGATCAAGGGCCTGACATTTGAATTTGTGTGGAAGGAAACGTTGATCCTAGCGGGCATGACTATCTTTTTTATGGTTGTGAGCATTTCAAAATTCAAAACACGCCTGGAATGAGGGTGCTCAGAATCTTGTTGGAGAAGGAGTTTCGGCAAATATTCCGAAACCCGGCTATTCTGCGTCTCATATTTATGATGCCTGCCATTCAGTTGCTCATCATGCCCCTGGCTGCCGACTACGAGGTAAAGAATGTCAAGATTTGTGTTGTCGACTTTGACCGCTCTTCTTACTCCCAGCGTTTGGTTAACAAGATCACCTCGACGAATTATTTTCAACTTGTAGATTACGGAGATTCGTACGCGCAGGCGCTTGAGTTTGTCGAGAAAGACGAGGCGGATCTCGTCCTTCAGATACCTGCATCTTTTGAACGGGATCTGGTCAAGGAAAACCAGGCAACACTTTTTCTGGCGTTGAATGCAATCAACGGAGTCAAAGCAAACCTGGGAGGCGCTTACTTGAGATCCATCATAGCAGACTTTAACCGTCAAGCAAGAATGGAATGGCTGCAACCGCCGCGAGTAAATACGCAGCCCGTAGTCGAAGTGGCAGCCATCAACTGGTTTAATCCGCTCATGAACTACCAGGTGTTCATGGTTCCAGGTATACTCGTAATTCTTGTTACGCTCGTGGGCGGATTTCTTTCGGCCCTCAACATCGTTAAGGAGAAAGAAGTTGGAACTATTGAACAGATCAACGTGACACCAATCCGGAAGTATCAGTTTATTCTCGGCAAACTGATTCCTTTCTGGGTTCTCGGGTTTGTCATCCTCACCATTGGCTTACTGATTTCGTGGATAGCCTATGACATTGTTCCTGTTGGGAGTTTGTTCACCATTTATGTCTTTGCAGGTGTTTATCTTCTTGCTGTACTTGGGATGGGGCTGTTGATCTCAACATTTGCCAGTACCCAACGGCAGGCGATGCTTCTTTCCTTTTTCCTCATTATGGTTTTTATTTTACTGGGAGGGCTATACACCTCGATCGACAGCATGCCACGGTGGGCACAGGTTTTTACTTGGTTCAACCCGGTTTCCTATTTCATTGATGTCATGCGCATGGTGGTGCTGAAAGGCAGTACGCTTATGGATGTTCGTCAACACATTGCCATCGTTTTTCTGATGGCCGTCGTGCTCAATGGTTTCGCCGTATTCAATTACCGGAAACGGTCATAGTGTTCGCTATTAATAACTGGACTGTTCATTTTTCAACAGGTGAGACGACGCGGGTATTGTACTTATTGTAAAATGATGTGGAAAACGCATTTCTAATCTTTCAGTATGGTTTTTGCAGTAAAAGGGAAAAGAAATGCCATGAGCCAACGTAGCCAATCATCCAACCTTTTGCTCATTCTGATACTGGTAATTACTTTTCCTGTCTGGCTCGTGATTGGGGGCGTCCTGATTGGGGTTGTTGCCGGGATTTTTGGTGCGCTGATGGGTGTTTTCGGCGCATTGCTTGGCGGCTTTTTTGCTTTATTTGCGCTTCCCTTCAAGATCCTTTTTGGCGACTGGGGAATTCCTGACGGCGGGATATTTCACTTCCGCGACCACACGCTCACAATCATTGCTATTGTTATCCTTGTCGCCCTGGTGGTGCGCCGACAGCGTTCAGCTAGTTGATCTTCGCTTCCTGCTTGAAGCCAATAAGGTGATTTCGAAGTGCGTCAAGCCAGTTCACATCGGCATCCCATTTATTTCCGAGAAAAACATTTCCATTATCGATGTGACGGAAATAGAATTTATAGATGGGCTGATCACGAGGCAATATTTTTAATTGAAGCTGTCCATCGGGAAATGTAATGGAGGCGTAGCTCTTTTCATCTTTGCTCAGGTCATAGTCCAGAACTTCTTTTGCCGCCACACCACGAGCTTGGACAAAGCAGAGGACATAGAGAAATCCTTTTCTTCGGAGCTCCTGCTCATCAGATCCGGCATTGACGAGTTGATATTTCAACGGATAATTAGCAATGAAAAATTGCTCAAGCTCTTTGTCCATCGCCTCATTGCCGAATTTTGGCACCGCCAGATTGTCAACCCTCAAATCGATCGCGTAGAATTCCTGCCGTCTGCCCTTGATAGGATCAACCTTGATATCAGTTTCCGGAAAATCAGCAATGAGGTAGTTGGCTTTCTTTTGTGATCTCCAGGAATCCTGCCATACGGTTGTCAGAAGATCGCTAAGTCGATTATTTTTTACCTTCCATGCAGGCTGCTCGGTATCGATAAGGCTGGGTTTCTGATTAAAGGCGCCTATGGTCAATTGGAATCCGGGATTTGCCTTTTCAAGAAGGACCACAAAGGAGACCTGGCGGGAAACAAAGTATTCGGTGTAAGCTTTCGTTACTTCTTTTCCTGAAAGGACAACATCTGTTTCAAAATAGGCGATCGGATCAATCCCGATTTTTTGAAAGGACCGCTGAACCTCTTCCAACTCCTTGGGCGTAAACGTATAGTCGTATAAGGCTACGGATCGGGTCGAAAGAAGAGTTGCCGGTGGATTAGCGGTCACCCGAAGCCCTGAAATGGGGGACTGCGCAGGGACGGGAACCACCTGAAGGCAGAAACTTACGCTGAACAGGCAAAAAGCCAGAGAACGGATCATGTCATGTGTAACGAAGAACACCGTATTCTATTTTATAGAGCTTACATTCCAATGAATACACCATCCGTGTCGACCCGGATCGGATATACAGCCAGATCCCCGGATTGTTCACTGCATTCCCTGCCCGTTCGCAAATCAAACCGGTGGCCATGCCAGGGACACACCACTTCGCCAAGGTAGTTTACTTTTCCTTTGCTAAGTGACTCTCCGTTGTGTGTGCATTTGTCATCGACAGCGAGAATGGCGTCGTTGGTTCGCACGAGACAGATTCGCTTACCAGCGACAATCAATAACCGCGGTTGATGGATGACCAGTGATGATTCCATTTGACCAGTTGAAGAAAAGATTTTGATCCAGTCCACTCTTTTATTTTATCAAGGGATTCTTTTCTCTACCTTACTTTTCCAAGCTACAAAGATGAAAAAATTGACGAGAGACTATATCCATTCAAAAAACAGCAAATGAAATTTCTTGCCCTTCTTGCCCTTACCTGTATCACCATGGCGCTTCATGCCCAAGTGGATCCCAAACTTCAGGCAAAACTTGACCAGCAAGCAAAGGAACTTGAACCAAAAGTAATTGAATGGCGGCGGCATTTCCACCAATATCCCGAATTGTCGAATCGTGAAACGAAAACTGGCGCCTACATCGCTGAATTTCTGAAAGGACTAGGACTGGACGTTCAGTACCCGGTAGCTATAACGGGAGTGGTTGCACTGCTAAAAACCGGAAGGCCAGGCCCCGTGATTGCCTTGCGGGCAGACATCGATGCCTTGCCCGTGACGGAGCGTGGGAATCTTCCTTTTGCCTCAAAGGAGAAGGTTGTCTTTAACGGTCAAGAAACTGGTATTATGCATGCCTGTGGACATGATTCTCACATGGCGATGCTCATGGGGGTTGCCGAGATCCTGGCGAAGGACAAGAATGAACTAAAGGGCATGGTGAAATTCATATTTCAGCCTGCAGAAGAAGGAGCACCCGATGGGGAGAGTGGCGGAGCAGCGTTGATGATCAAGGAGGGCGTCCTCGAGAATCCTAAAGTGGATGTGATTTTTGGCCAACATATCTGGGCTTCGGTTCCGGCCGGTCAGATAGCGTACCGACCTGGCGGATTTATGGCGGCTGCAGACTTCTTTTCTATTAAGGTTAAAGGGCGTCAGGCCCATGGCTCAGCACCCTGGATGGGCGTCGACCCGATTGTTATCACAGCTCAGATCATTGTAGGCCTTCAGACGATCATCAGTCGACAGTCTGACTTGACAAAAGGTCCGGCAGTGATTACAGTGGGGAGATTGCATTCAGGCATACGCGAGAATATTATTCCAGAAGAAGCGAATATGTCGGGTACGATCCGAACGTTTGATGAAGGTATGCGCCAACGAATTCACGAAAGTATCAGGACAACGGCGATGCGTATTGCTGAGAGCGGCGGGGCAACAGCAGAAGTAGTGACGAAGATTGAAGGAGGTGTAACGTTTAATGATCCTGCCTTAACCGCAAGGATGGTTGGAAGCCTGCAGCGAGCAGCAGGAAAAGAAAATGCCATTCTTTATAATCCCTCCACGGGAGCCGAGGATTTTGCTGATTATCAAAAACGGGTTCCAGGGCTTTTCTTTTTTACCGGCGGACTCACCCCGGGTCAGGATCCGAAGAATGTTGGTGATCACCACACCCCGGATTTTGTAATTGATGAACGCGGTTTTGTAACGGGCGTCAAAGCACTTCTTGGATTAACTGTAGACTATATGTTCATGAAATAACAGAATGAAAATGAAACAACTTTTCCTTTTAGCCGGAATCTTCTTTACCCTACTTGCCCAAGCGCAGGTAAATCCAAAGTTGCAAACCAGGCTGGACCAACAGGCCAGCGAAGTGGAACAGAAAGTAATTGAATGGCGGAGACACTTCCACCAGTATCCGGAACTCTCCAATCGCGAAACAAAAACAGGTGCGTACATCGCAGAATATATGAAGAGCCTAGGCCTTGAGGTACAATACCCGATAGCCAAGACCGGCGTGGTTGCCATACTGAAAACCGGCAAACCAGGACCTGTGATTGCGTTACGTGCAGATATTGATGCACTTCCCGTCACCGAACGCAACAGCCTGCCGTTTGCTTCCAAGGAGAAAGTTGTTTTCAACGGACAGGAAACGGGCGTCATGCATGCCTGCGGACATGATTCGCATACGGCTATACTCATGGGCGTGGCGACTGTTCTTGTGAAGAATAAGGCTGACCTGAAGGGAACCATCAAGTTCCTTTTCCAGCCGGCAGAAGAAGGCGCACCGGTGGGCGAAGAAGGCGGTGCGGCACTGATGGTTAAGGAAGGCGTACTCGACAATCCAAAAGTGGATGCCGTCTTCGGGATGCACATCAGTTCAATGACCCCGCTTGGCATGATCACGTATCGACCCGGTGGATTACTTGCCGCATCAGATACCTGGTCCATCACGGTAAAAGGAAGACAGGCGCACGGCTCGGCTCCGTGGATGGGCGTTGATCCTATTGTAGTAGCCGCACAAATCATCAACGGCCTTCAAAC
>JANNAZ010000120.1:0-1873 GCA_031384895.1 Cyclobacteriaceae bacterium
GATGGGGTTATCGGGATGTAGTCAGGTTGCCGCTCAAGATACTCGCCTGATACCAGCCAGGCACTCCGGCTTGAATAATTGCCAGGCCCAACTCCCACCAATGGAAACCAGGGGTACTCAATCGGCAATTTCGAAAACGCCTCACGAAAATAAACCACCTTACCAGAAGTTTTTGTAACGTCCTTATTGACAGCGGTAGTGTAGACTTGCCGCAGTGATTCAACTGTGTACTCAACATTCTCCCACTGGGTGTAAACAAATATTCCGACGAGAAGCACGCCTGTGACAAAAGCATAGAATATCGTTGAGGGCATCTTGAATGTAAAAAGTGCCTTGCTCAACCCTCCAAGAACATAATAGAAGATGATAACTAAGAATCCAATGACCAACGTATATATGGCGGATGGCAAGACCCATCCAATCAGCAAGATCAAGAGAATGAATGAATTCTTCGCGGTTCTCTCCGAAAACCAAAAGGGTATGAACAACAACACAGTAAGGGATATCTTGATAGCGACCAAGTTTCCAATTCCAACATCAAACGTTGTTCCCACAAAATTGTCGCCTGCCGCCTTCCCCAACACACCGAATGGATTCAGACTTTGAAAGGATTGCGCATGCAACATTTGAAAATAGCCGACAGCAACCTGAAAAAGCGTCAAGTATACCGAAAACCAAAATATTCGTGACGCATCCTCTTCCTTGAATGGAAGACTGAATAAGACGACCAACGTACATAGCGTAGAACCATAGGTAATAAAATTCCACAAAATGTTATTCACGGAAACATTGCCCATTAACGAATTGGCGATTGTACTTAAAGCAAATACTACAACAAAGTAGAGTGTATACCGTACAACTTTTTGGCCAAGCTTGCCATGCACTAGAAGCCAGGCTGGCTTTACTAAAAGGACAAAAAAGAAAAGAAAAAAACCCCATCCATATGACAGTGCATTGGAGGGTCCCCAGTGAACAAGCAGGGTCAAATAAGCAATGATTCTAGCGTTGATTCTCATGTCTTACCCTCCCCTAATCCATGTACTACTTCTTCCTTCCAAAATAGGCAATTAAAGCTCCGCTCAATAATTTCAACTCGGAAGAGCCAAATAGGTACAACGTGCCAATGTAGACCAATAGACCTCCGAGGCCGGCACCTAACAGCTGAAGGATCGGTAACGTTGTCTGACCAACCACGAGAACGGCAAAAAGGCCCGCAACTAAAGCGGCCACAAAAGTAAGTCCAAATGATCTCGCTATTGTCAGGCCGTTTCCTTCACCCAGTCTGACATGCAAGACAATTAGTTGCCAGAGTAGAGAGATACTAAAATAAATGACATACCCGATGACTATCCCTTTTACACCCATGAGTCGTGTGAGATAGATAGTATAGAAAACGTACGCCAATGCTTCAACAGCGCCAAAGATTGCCAAAGTCTTTGTGTCCCTCAAAGCATAAAAACTTCTTCCCGATAGACTTCCCAAACACATGGCTATTAAGGACAATAAGTAGATCTTTAATAGGTCAGAAACTGCAATCGCGTCTTGCATACCGAATTCTCCCCGGCCAAACAGAATAACAACCGCAGGTAGAGAAATTGCCATGCCAATTGCAATGGTGGGTGCAACGACAGCCCACATGATCCGTAGGCCAAATGACAATGTACCGCTCAACGCAGGAAGGTCATTTCTGGAAACATCTGATGCCATTTTCGGAAAGATCACGGTCGAAATACCAGTAGTAATCAATACAGAACCCAGCATAGCAATACGGAAAGCATAACTCAAATGTGAAATGCTCCCTACCTGCAAATCGGACGCCAGAAAGCGATCCATCAACGGAGTGAACTTTGTGACCAGGGCTACAAGGATCAGG
>JANNAZ010000122.1:0-11657 GCA_031384895.1 Cyclobacteriaceae bacterium
CCCAGCGCCCAGTACCCAGCGCCCAGTACCCAGCGCCCAGTACCCAGCGCCCAGTACCCAGCACCAAGCGCCCAGTACCCATTCCAGCTTAATTCCAGGGTTTTGCAAATAAAAAACCTTCCAGGTGCAACACAATCCCTACGGAACATGTAATATTGATATAATATCATTTTAATATCATTCTTATGAGCAACGAAAAATTGAATTCCCCGATGTCTGGCTACGTGATGCTGGCCACGGTGGCTGTGCTGTTTTTTCTTGGCCTGGGCGGCATGATCGCCTTGCGCAATCCGGCTTTGGCCTGGATGCTGGTAACTTCCTTCCTGCTGATGCCAGGTTTCTTCTTCCTGAATCCCAATACCTCCGTGGTGCTGGTGCTGTTTGGAGAATACAAGGGTACAGTAAAGACTGGCGGGTTTTTCTGGGTAAATCCGCTTTTCATGAAGAAAAGAATCTCGCTCCGCGCCCGGAACTTCGATAGCGAGAAGATCAAAGTAAATGACAAGGTGGGTAACCCCATCCAGATCGGCGTTATCCTTGTGTGGCAAGTCAAAGATACGTTCAAGGCCGCTTTCGAAGTCGACAATTATGAAAACTTCGTCCGCATCCAAAGTGATTCAGCCGTTCGGGCCCTGGCCGGAATGTATCCCTATGATAACTTTGACACGGAAGGAGAGATGACACTGCGCTCAGGTCACAGCGAAGTAAACTCAGCGCTTGAAGAAACACTCCGAAACCGCCTCGACATCGCCGGTATCTATGTGATCGAAGCACGCATCGGCTACCTGGCCTATGCACCTGAGATCGCTGGAGCGATGCTGCGGAGACAGCAAGCCACTGCTGTTGTAGCAGCCCGGTTCAAAATTGTGGAGGGCGCCGTGAGTATGGTTGAAATGGCACTCGACCACCTAAAGAAGAAGAACATCATTGAACTGGATGATGAACGCAAGGCGGCAATGGTCAGCAACCTGATGGTGGTGCTATGCGGTGACAAGGATGTGAACCCCGTTGTAAATACCGGAACTCTGAATCACTAATTGTCCATGGATCGGATTTTCTATGAGGAGAGACAGAGACTTTCACCCATCTGGGCTTGGGTTGTGGCGGTTGTCGGTCTGGGGATGACCTTCCCCTTGTTTCGCCTCTTGTATTTGCAGGTCATCCTGGAGGAGAATATGGGAATCGATGTGAAGAAGATCGGTATCGTTCTTTTTTTCCTGATTGTTACCCTCGCTTTCCTCGTGTGGCTTACTGCCGCGTATAAACTGGACGTCAAGATTGATTCATCCGGGATACGGTACCATTATTTTCCGCATCACTACCATCCAAAGCGAATCGAGCGGCAAACCATTGTTGGATATGAAGTAAGAGAAATTCAATTAAGCGAACTCATTCAGATGAATAAGAGATTGGGAACTCCTGACAACAAGCAAGTTTGTACGATTTCAGGAAAGGCCGTCGTGGATATCACCTTCGCCGCCGACCAACATATTGTTCTTGGAACAACCAACAAGGATAGTATTCGCTGGGCGATGAAGAAACTACTTGAAACCTCCTGACATGGGTGTAAAGAAACCATTCGTCTTGCGTCTTGATGCTGAGCTCCTCAAAGCTGTGGAGAAGTGGGCGACCGACGAGTTCCGCAGCACCAACGGGCAGTTGGAGTGGATTGTGATGAAGGCGCTGAAGGAGAGCGGAAGGTTGAAGAAAGGGAAGTCAAATGGAAGTTAGTTGTTGGCTCTTGGCAAATTCTCCAGGCATAAAAAACTGATTGAATCATTGACTCAATCGTTAATCTACTCAAATTGGCCAACAGCTAAATGCGAACAGCCAATCGCCTCTCATCCATATTTCTTCTTCACGGCCCTATAGCTCCCGGCCAGAAGCGCTTTCAATGTTGATTTGTCAATGTCGTTGAGGGTCTTGAAATGCAGACATGACCCACTCATTTTGTGTTTACCAAGTTTCTTGAGCAGCGCCTGCTTGTTGTCGAAATCACCCATGAGGTAGATGGTTGTTTTGTCCTTGCGGGGAGAGAAGGCCAGAATCGGCCAATCCGCCTTCTTTCCATTGGCGTACACAAGCGGATATGTACCAAATCCAATGATGGCAGATCCCCACATGATTGCTTCTTTCTTCGTAATAGATTTCATCAGTTTGGCAATTGCCCGGCAATCGTCACGTTGGGTTTCGCTCTTGAGGGAATCGATGTAGTCGGAAACGCTCGCATCGGTAGGTTTTGTTTTTACTTCAGCCATAGGCTTTTTTTAAATGAAGATACTGGATCTGCGTCATTCGTGGCAACTTTTGTTTGCGCAACGTAAACACAGTTGGATGCAGATCTACTTCCTCCTGGTCACGAGCGCAAGTCGTATGCAGAGAATGGAGAGCACAAAAGTGATCGGTGTGAAAATCAGTTTTTCCGTTTCATTGATAGAGAGGAGATTTCCCACCGTGTTTAGAATGAACATAGCAGCCATCGCCCAAAGTAGAACCTGTATCACACGTGGATTCACCCCCAAGGACATGACGCCAGAACGGACGGATACGACGGCAAGCATCAGGAGGTTAAGAGCAATGGACACAGCTTCAAAAGAGTACATTTCGCTTACATTGTTCAACCGGCCACCCCAAACCATTTGAAAAGGGATCACCTGAAACAATACCAGAAGATGGAATGCGATGATAAGTGAGAAAAGCAGCATCAAGCTGCGGGACGCAAACGACTCGGAGATGATACGAATCATGCAGTTGAAGTGGTCTTGTTAATCGAACGATGGATCAGGTGACAGATTCCGCCGCTGATGAGGGTCGCTCCAAGATCCCACGGGTCCATGGGTTTTCCGAGCAATGGATGAGCAATCTCATAGAGAGCCACGCTCAGCGTTACGGTGTTGATAATGAAGAGATCACGCTTGGTCTCACCGCCAAGCAAAAAGAGAAAGGTAAAGACGGTAGCCACGGTACCTAATGTATTTCCGATTGTATCGGCAATGTGGAAATCATTGATGCCGTGAGCATAGATGTAGGGGCGGTAGTAGGGTCGGGCGACAAATTCATAAAGAGCGATGGAAACTAATGCCACCAAAAGGTCAAACTGACGGGCCCGGGTAAAACGCCAGACTTTAAGCCCTTTAAGGAAATCGGTCATTTGCATAAAGCAATTTAAGAATTGCCGCGGAGACAGCCACATTCAAGGTTACTGTGTTGATGATGAAGAAATCACGACTACCCATCAGAAGCGAAAGGTAAAGGTGATAGCCCGGATACCTTGTATCAGCGAATATAAAAATAGTAGATACTTTGGCCTGGATTCCGGCGGAGCCCTACTTTGCTTTTAATGACCTCACATATGATATTACTTCCCAGATTTGCTCTGCATCCGGTATCTTCTTTTTGAAGGTTGGCATTTCATCCCGACCTTCCAGCGTCTTATAGAACAAAGCTCCGTCGGATTGTCCCTGAACTTCACTTGTGGTAAAGTCTACCATCGCTGTTTCGAGTTGTGCCGCTTTTGTTCCATCCCCTAAGCCAGTTTTGCCATGGCATGACTGACAGTGTTTGACCCAGGTTGCTCTCCCTGCTTTCAGTGCTTCACCATCATCCTTTACCGGATTGGTCATCTTTTCATATTTGTCCGGAACTGGCCACGGTTTTGACTGATTGTATGAAAAGGAAAGAAGGACTGCGCCGGATACCAGCAATGCCAAAGCATAGACGATTGTTTTCATAGGTCGTGATTTAATTTTGTTTAAGTAGTACTACTTGTTTTACCGATTTTACGGATCTTAATAAGCTGATAGAGTAAATAAAAAATAGTACCCCATACACCTGCGATTAGGAGATTAGGGAAAGAAAGCAGCCAGAGTGGTGTTTTGTCACGGGTGGCGAAAAGCGTGCGTTTGGCAAACGTATTATCGGGTTTGAGGGGGATACCCCAATTCGCCGTTTTTGTTGTTGTAAGGTTTCCAAGCAGATCATGGTCTTCAATTTTCGCACCAAATGTCACGAGGCCATTGATATCACCCGGAATAGTAAGCGCATAGGAGGCAGAAGCTTCTCCGGTTTCGCCTGTTGTATAGAGTTCCTCGCCAGCTGACAAATCGCTCAGCAAACGCCTTACTACGAGTTTAACGTCAACGCCGGGCACCGCTGCCCAGCCCGTATCATTCCTGATCAGCACCTTAGCCGAAATAGTTCTGGTACTGTCTAGTTCGATGAGAGCCAACTCAATCTTTCCTTTTGTGATCTCTACTTCCGCCGAAGCATCTTCAAACTGGTCGTTAGACGTCAGCGTTGCCTTGAATAGACACGTGGAAAGAGAATCGAATTGGTGCTTGAATCTTGCAGGCAGAACCATCGATGCTTCGCCTTTGGAAGTTGTTTTGATTCTCCCGGCGAAGCCCCGTGAAGTTTCGTTAGCGAAGAAGAAACTTATTTCAACTCCCTCAACGGGTTCAAATTTCTTGCCCTTTTTGGTTTTGGCAGATGCTTTCAGGATGGGCAGATTATAGTTTAGTTGATTATACGTTAAGGCTAACCGAACGCTGCTCTTTTCACTTGGTTGAGCGTAACCTGGCAAGGGTATGTTGCACAGCGCTGCAATGCATACGGCCAGGTAGTTATATCGTTTCATGCTGGTTAGCTTTTGAATGTTTTTTCCACAATCGTTTCATGAATAGGGATAATTGGAAAGTACCTTGCAAACACTGTAATGATGAGCAAGGACCCTGCCAGACTGCCCATCGCGATAGCCCATTCTTCCCACGTAGGGAAGTACCTTGAATAGCTTTCGGGTGCGTCATAAATAGGAAGAAATGGACTTAGCAGTGTGGGGGTTACAATGAGGAAGCGTTTAAACCACGCGCCGACAACAACAAAAATCCCCATAACAAACAGGACATTTGGCTTTCTCCCTTGTGGAAAAATTAGGGTGATGACAGGAATAACCATGCCGATCAGTATGGCGAACCAAAACATAATGGCAAAATCTCCGGTGAAAAGGCCCATCAGGTGGTGCTCTTCTGCTTTCTTCATCTTAAAGGCCGGCACCAGGTATTCATTGATGTTGAAATAAAAGTACAGAAGGGCCAGCATCACGAGGATTTTGCCCATGTTATCAAAATGTTTTTCTGTAATGTATGTTTCAAGTTTGTACGCTCGTCGGAATACATACATAGCTACGACTACACCACCCGCGCCGACTAGAAAGGCACCTGAAACAAAATAGGCGCCAAAGTTCGTGCTGTCCCATCCGGGCCGGTACGTGGTGGCAAAAAGCCAGGATGTAACCGTGTGTATGGCGAGCGCAACGGGAATGATCATGACGGAAATTATCCGGATTGCCTTTTCACTAAGCCGAAATTGTTCTGTTGTGCCTTTCCAAAACGATCCAAGGAATTTATAAAATTTCTGCGTTCCGCTTCCCGCTTTACTATTTTTGATCAGGATGGGCAGGTCAGGAAGAAGTGGAAAATAAAGAAATAGAATGCTCAGGGTAAGGTAGGTTGTGATTACGATCACGTCCCAGATTATGGGTGACTGAAACCTTCCATGAAAAAACAAGTTTGTGAAGCGCTCGGGCCGCCCCATGTCCACGATAATAATCATACCGGCAAACAGGATTGCCGACACGGCTATGATTTCAGAGATGCGGGTCAGCGGCGTGCGCCATTCCACATTGGTAAGTCTAAAAATGGCCGTGATCAGGGAGCCCACAAGACTGATGGCGACAAAAAAGACAAAGTTGGAAATGTAAATTCCCCACGATGCATAATCGCGCATGCCGGTTACTACCAGTCCGTTCTGCAATTGCCTATAGTACCCGACAAGACCTGCCAGGCAAAGCACTACAAGGATAGAAGTCCAGATAGTTCCTGCGCGCCCAAATTTTTGAGGCAACAAGGCTTTGGTTATTTGTTCAGCTGAAGGGGAAGCGATCGTGTTCATGATGGTTGAATCTGCTTGGGTTTTAGTCCTTCTTCAAATGGGAACAAGCGATCCACGGGAGGCAAATAATATACGCTTGGCTTTGTGCCCAAATCTTCCATTAACCGATAGCCAGAGCGGTCACGGATTAAATCACTGAAGCGCACAGTTTCTGAACCATTGGTTATGACGTCCTCATTCAAGTCTCCGAAGAAGAATACCCCGTTAGGGCAAGCGGATACGCAATGAGGGAGTTCGCCTTTGCGCACCATGTCCGGGCAAAAATCACATTTGGAGACGGTGCCGATCTTCGGAGGACAACTGGTTTCGGAAGAGTATTGCATCGCCATCACTTCCGGAGGAAGCATGGGGGCATCCCAGTTGAAGACACGTGTTGAATAAGGACATGCTGCCATGCAAAACCGACAGCCAATACACCGGTTGCTATCAATTCCAACAATACCGTCCTGCCGCTTGAAGGTTGCATCCACAGGGCATACTTTCACGCACGGAGGTTCATCGCAATGCATGCAAGTGGTGGGCTGCCAATACGGAGCCGTATGCTCATCTTCCTGCATGGGATAAACCTTGATCCAATTCTGAGCGTCACTGACAAAATGAGCATGATTACAGGCCGACTGACACTTCTTCAGGTTTCTACAACGAGAAAGATCGATGACCATGACGAATTTTTTTCCCTCAATCCCCATACGCTGGGCAGCCATCGGTACATCCGGTATTTGCTCGCTAGGTTTAAGGAATGCTTTGTCCACTTCAATGATCTCGCCCGTGGTCGACAGCAGCTGGACCATTACTCCAGACGGTTGCACCTGCTCCTGATTGGCCATTGCCGTAAAAGGATCTTTGGATGTACACCCGGCAGCTGCACTGGTAAGCAGAAATCCTTTGAGGAATTCGCGGCGGGGTAGGGGATTGCTGTCCGGCATCTCAGTCGATGTATTCGTCGTCATTTGTTCTTGATCCAGTGTTGCACATCTTCCTTGGAGGCAGCTTGCCGTTTCGCTGGCCGTGCGTCGTCGCTAATTTCGACAAGCTTGCCTTCCCGGGTGAGGAATTTTGTTACTTTCCGGGGCTTGGCTGAAGTGGGCCAACGAAATAGTGATGCCGCAGCTGCCAGGCTAAGCCCAGTGAAGAGAAAATACTTTCTCGAAATCTTACTCATAAAATGATGATGAAGTTAGAAGTTCCACAACCGGGTAATGTTGAAGCCGATCAGGTATTGTCCTTTGAAGAAGTCAAGCGGATTGTATGGAATATTTTGCTGCGGGAGGATACCCTGGTAGTTGCTGAACAGGATCTGGAAGGCATGTGCACTGGTGGAAATTTCCCAACCTATCATAAATCCTGGCTTGGGATCCAATGCCGTGTCTTTATGTTTGGTTAACGGCTGAATATAATTGAGGATTAGGGAAGACTGCGCTGTGAATTTGTAACGGGCGCCAATCCCAACAGCAATCATGTTATTGTTGTAGGCCGAGTCCACAACCGCATTGTCATGGGTATAACTTGGACTTAGCTGGATGGATAACTTAGAGTTTATGCGCCTGGCGATAATCGCTTCATTGTAGAAGGCAAGTCGCTGTACATTATTGCTGTATTCTCCTTTTTGGGTTTCAGCAGCCACACTACCGAAGTACGTCACACTGACGGGTATACCGCCTTGCTTTGCTTGCTGAAAAATAGCGTATTTGGCATTGAGATCCAGCGTCATCTTATTCTTGGTGAGTCCGATGCCGACGGCCAATCGATTAATTGGCGTATAGGTAAGTCCCATCCGGATGTTGGCACCTGGGGAATAGATGCCGAACAGGTCTGTAAGCCCATTTTCCACGGTCCCAAACCGGTGCTGAAAGTCGAATTCCAGCGTTTTGGCAGTCGGTGTAATGACTGATTGCATTTCTCCGAGCAGTGCGCTTTCAAACGCTGGCCGGGCCAGATCCTTACCTGTAGGCTTTGTTGCTTCCTCGTCCTGGCCGATTGCCTGAAGTGAAATCAGCAAAGAGAGCAGAAGGGATATACCCAAAGCCATAGGCCCCTCAAATGTCTCGAGTATGTTGCGTGTGGTTTTCATAAGCTTATAGTCGCGTTAGGTTATGGTTTAGTTATCGAGGGCTCCTTGTTCGATCCACTTCAGGATGATCTCGGCATCGCCGGTTTTGGCATATTGTTTCATGGATCCGGTGGTGATCTTAACATAAATGGTGCTGGAGGCTGGGGCATCCACATCCACCAATCCGTAAAGAGATAGATTTTCGTAGGCAACGCCAGGGCTGAGGTCTGGAGATTTGCCACCGGGGGCGTGACACCCCGTGATATTGCAACTCAACGAGAAAAGAGGTTGAACATTGGCAGAGAAACTGACTTGATCAGGAATGATGGGTTCCTTCGGTTCAATGACATCCGAAGTACAGGAGACTAATATCAGACAGGCGAAGGCGCACAGGTAGACTATTTGTTTCATTGTCCTTTAGGTTTGAAGGTGAGGATCTGATTCACGGAGCCGATTTGATTAATGGTATCGTTATCCCGAACCGAGAAATTGAATGAATAGGTAATCTGTGCAGGGTCCAAAACGATGTCGTCCATTTGGCTGGTTGTCAGCGCGCGGACCAATAGTACCGTGTATCCCTTATTATATTTTTCAATATTACCCAGCTTGACATTGGACAGGGCATAGATATCGGAATTGCTTCCAGAGGGGTTTTGGAGATAATATCCAGGAATTCCGCTGAATCCTCTTAGGCGGGTAAACAAGTTGCTTCGATCTGTTTCTGCTGGAGGATAATGGGTAGCCCCCTCGTGTTGAGCTGGATCCGCTGCAAATAGATTGAGGGACGTCCGGGTCCATCGATTGAATTGACCCGGCTTGTTGAGGGCGACGCCTACCGGATTGGCCGCTCCGGCATCACCATCTCCTGTGGTTCCATGACAGACAGATCCACACTCTGCCTGGTAGTAGGTATTTCCGGCTACAATATCTCCTGAGAGTGCCTTCTTGTTCAGCAGGAAGAATCCCGGGTCGAGGATGGTTGTGCCACCGTATTTGCGAATGATTTTTTGTTCGACGCCGTCCCAATCAGATTGAGGACCACTTCTGTTATCACCAACCGCATTTCTGATATATGTTTTGTTTCCAGCATCGGTCAATGCTCCGCCACCGTTGTCTATCATGTCGATGGCGTATCCAAGTGGATCAGAAAGTGCTAACGACCAGTTCCACACATCTCGCTTACCGCCTCCCATGTCGAACGACAGAAAAAAATTGTCGTCTCCGCGCTGTGAAGTCCATCCGGCTGTAGAGCCAGCTTTGTTGGGATCGGTGGCCCCATCGTAAACCCAGTTGCTTTGGGAAGCATGGTAAAGGGTGTCCATCCATGTTATGAGCACATACAGGCTGTCGTTGGTGTAAGCCGCCTTCATGGCAACCTTGGTGTTATCTCCTTGATTGAAACTGGTCACTCCATTGTATGTCCCGCTCATATTATAGAGACCATCGGCTGCGGGAACCTGGCCGGTCACTTCGTTGATGGGCGTCAGCGGCAGATATTCTGCAGTCTTCCAATAAGAAGCACTAATCTTGTTTGGAGGGGTTGCTGTGTATTTGGCTTCGAGCGTACTAGTAGGATTGGATGTATCCGGTTTGGGAGGAGAAATCACATCTGATGTGCATCCAGACATAACGACACACAGCAGAATGGTAGGGATGCGGTTCATTTTGAATTGAATTGTCATGTGTCTATTCTATCGTGGGTTGTTTAAATGAAGGGGGCTTTGCGGCCCCCTATCACTTCATATTTTTTGCGAACTACAGTTTGTAGCACACAACGCTGATCTGGATTCTGAGAATCGCTTGATTTACGCTGCCTGACCTGATATTGAATTTAGTGTAAGGATCCAAGAGGAACTTTCCTTCAAATCCTGAATAAAATCTATTGTTGGTGGTGCCATTACCAGCAGCAGGTGCATCAAGCCATTTGGGCACCACTTTAAACCACATTTCGGTCGGTATTGTAAAGCCACGCCATGTAAGGTTACCCTTTGCAACATAGCCATCGCCATATTTTGTAATACCGCCTGCAAGGACTTTGAACTGAGCATATCGATCTGCGTTATCATTTGTGATGACACTGGGAAGCGTGTTAAGAGCTACAGGGGGAGTGCTTGCATCAAGGTTAATTCCGAATGTACCACCGATACAACCCATTACACTGATCACGGACAGCGAGCTGAATTGGTAGCTGTTAGGGGTGCCCAATTCGTTTGCCCCGTTTTGGATCATCGGATCACGTCCTCCGGGAGTACGGGTATTCACAGAAAGCATGTCGACTTCTACGTCGATGGTTCCGGCAGATGGATTGGCAGGGTCAAAGGCGATAGCAGCTTTGCTCAATTGTCCAAATCCACCAACAAAGTCACCCTCTGTGCCACGGTAAGGGAATTCAAAAGCAACCGGGCTGTGGACTCCGTCGTAAGTCCAGGTACCGGTGTTTGCATAGACACTTCCTGTCCAGGCATAATTAATGTCGATGGCTTCAATGGAAGTCCCGGTTTGGCCGGTATTTACCATGGTTAAATCCTGAGTAATTGCGCTAGAACCCATAGTTACAACTTGGTCAGAGGCTGTCGCAAAATTCAAGCCATCGAGACGACCGCCTGTATTCGTTGGAAGAACATAAAAGGTTGCTGACAGAGAATAATCTCCGGCGGCAAGATTCGGGATGGAGAACTTACCCGTATTGTCTGCAACGACTTGCATCACTTGGCTTGCTCCTGTTAAGAGGGTAACAAATGCACCGGGTGCTGCAACGTTCGTACCGGCACTATTTGGATAAAATACCGCGCCTGAGAGTGTTCCCAGTGGTGTGGGGGCAGTAGTCTTACTGTCAGTGCACCGTACAACGGCCATGAACATAAACAGCAAGGCAATTAAGGAGACTAATTTTAGCGTTTTCATAGATGTTTAAATTATGTGTGCGACTAATTCATACCCGAAAGTACCGCCGCTGCCAAACGGATGGCATGACATAAGTCAAGGATGAGTTTGATTGAAGTCAGTACCCCGAAGTGGTGCTAACTGGCTAATAATGAACTACTTGAATGAGTAACGGATTACCGAATGAAGAATGATTTCTGCATTAGAGAGTGTGTATCCGGTTGGTTGATGAACTTTCTCGCGTCCTGTGGAGGCGACAAGCGTTGGCTCCGATGATTCTAAATTGAATATGTTTAACTGATAGTCGGGCAGTGAGTCGGATACACTGAAAAGCTCGATCACGACAGCGTACTCACCGCCGCCAAACAACGGTCGGTCGTTGCGCGGAATCAGTTGATGAAGTTGACGGTGAGGAGGAACCAGGCTGTCGTAAGGGACGTTTTCTTCAAGATCAAACGCTCTATAATAAGGCCATTTCTGGCTGGAGCCCGGGCTGAAGGTGTACTTGTATTTGGGGAGGGATGTTTCGAGGAGTCGCTTTACTTCCTCACAGTTGGGCCCGGGTTGTGCGCACTGTACTTCGAAATAGAAAATTTCGGTTGGAGCATAGACATCCCCTGAAGAAGACTGCTTTCCACAGCCAAGTGCAAACGCAAGCACGAGCAGGGCAGCAAGACGCATCATACAAACTACTTTTGCAAAGTTACTTTTTGAACATCCTCAGGTGGTGCGAAGGAACCTACTGGGTATTGTTCGCTGGCAATGTTCTTCAAAT
>JANNAZ010000126.1:0-2593 GCA_031384895.1 Cyclobacteriaceae bacterium
TGAGGAGACGAAAGACATGCGATATCAGGTGTGTCCGCTGCTCATGAAATCTGCTAAGACAGGCTGAGAATTATGACCTGTATTTGACTAAGTCAATTGATGAAGCTTACCGTAAATACACTTCCCTTTCCGGGAACGGACATCACCGAAAGATCGCCCTTTTGTTTTTGCATGATCTGGTGGGCAATGCTCAGGCCAATTCCGGAGCCGTCTTTCTTGGTGGAATAGAAAGGTACGAAAATCTGATCTATCTCCTCCGGCGGAATACCGCACCCTGTATCCGCGAAGAGGAAGTCGGTGTACTGTCGGCCTTTGCTCACCGAAAGCTGGATCATTTTCCCATCCTTCATATTCACCATGGCCTCAATCGCGTTTTTGATCAGGTTGATGAGTACTTGCATAGTTAGGCTCCGGTCTGCATGGACAAAAACATCACTTTCTACCTGAATCTGAAGTGTAATATTCTCCTTTTCGAGATCCTTGACGAACAGGTGTTTGATTTCATCGGCTATTTCCCGGATCGCAATTTTGTTCATCTGGGGTTCCGGAACCTGGTTGATGCTCTTGAAATTCCGGACAAATTCTTTCAGGGACGTGCTTCGTTGGTCAATGGTCCGGAGGCTTTCCAAGACATCCTGGCGTTCTTCAGAAGAGAGCGGCCGGTTTTCCGTCTCGGCAGATTTTATCATATCATACATGTAGGAGGAAAGCGTTGACAGCGGGATGGCTGAATTAGAGATCTCATGGGTGAGGACACGAAGCAGTTTTTGCCAGGCCTCGGCCTCTTTCGCGGCCAATTCACTGCTCACATCAGTCAGGGCGATTAGTTTCAGATTCTTTTCGTTGAAAATAAAATGCCGGGAGGCAATGGACAGGAAGGTTGGCCTTCCTTTGAGCACAAGTTTGACTGAGGTTTTTTCCCCATCGCGAATTGTTCTCAACAATTCAGGGAGACTTTTTTCGACTCGACATAAAGAGTCAATCTTCTGGAGAAAGGGAATTTGAAATAGGCTTTTGGCCGCCTCGTTGACCAAATACACTTCATCGTTCACTTCCTCAAAGCATATCAGCGGCACGGCTGCATGCTCCACGACCACTTGTAGCAATTGATGCTGCGACTCTTTGTCGGACCTCAGACTTTTGAACGTTTCATTGAGTTGATTAAACGCCTGATGAAGGTCATAGTCGTCGGACCGCTTGTTCGCGGCAAAGGTCACCGTGAAATCATTTTGCCTCAGCGATTGTAAAAAGGAGGTAAGTTTTCGCTCGGAGAGATCGACAAACCGAACGGTCTCATAGAACAGAGCCGCGGTCGTCAAGCCGGTCCAGATACCCGCCATCCAATAGGGGGAGTCAAAAACAAGGAAGCCGGTCAGGCAGCCAAAAAAACAAATCCCAGCCAGACGTAAAGCGACTTTGAGACTGAAGGGTTTCACGGAAAAACTGTTTTAGTCTTTCCATTACGAGAGCAACGAGCTACCCGGTTATGCGCTGAGGCCATACTCTTCCATTTTTCTGTACAGTGTCGTTCGGCCAATGCCCAGTTCTTCGGCGGCCTTCGTCAGGTTACCGTTTGATTTCTTTACGGCTTCGCGGATGACCTGCTTTTCAACATCTGATAAATTCAACGTATTTGTATTTCGCTGGTCAGCGTCGCCGGATGGACTCAGTTGAAAATCAGCCAGCGTCAACACCGGTTGCTTGCAAAGAATAACAGCTCGTTCAACCGCATGCTGGAGTTCGCGGATATTACCCGGCCAATGATATTTCACAAGGTGTTGCAGCAGCGCAGGATCAACTTCCAGTGACTTGTGGTAGCGCTTGCCAAATTCGTCACGGTAATGATTGACCAGGATGGGAATATCCTCTTTTCTTTCCCGCAACGGGGGCAGTTGTATCTCTACTGTTTTGATCCGATAGAAAAGATCCTGACGAAAAGCTCCGGCTTTGACTAATTCATAGATAGGTGAATTAGTCGCACAAATAATACGGACATCCAGCTCGATAAGCTTATTCGATCCAACCTTAGAAACTTTGCGACTTTGAAGAACGGAAAGGAGGTTGACTTGCAGTTCCTGAGAGAGATTGCCGATCTCATCCAGAAACAGTGTGCCTTTGTTCGCCAGTTCAAATTTTCCGACGCGCGATTCTTTGGCATCGGTAAAAGATCCTTTCTCGTGCCCAAACATTTCTGATTCAAATAACGAGGCCGGCACAGCTCCGAGATCCACGGAAATAAATGCTTCCTCTGCCCGGTTAGACTGATTGTGCAGTGCCCGCGCCACAACTTCCTTGCCTGTGCCATTTTCACCGAGGATCAGGACGTTTGCTTCCGTGGGAGCAACCTGCTCAATGGCCTCAAGCACTGGCGCCATGGACGGAGCCGTGGCAATAAAGGAATGTGGATTTTGATTGAGGTGTTGCTGCAGTGCCTTCTGTTTGGTTTTTAGATCGCGGTTTTCCTTTCTGGCAATGGCCTGCTGATAGGCATTCAGGATGGTGGTCACCAGTTTATCGGTATCCCACGGCTTGGGTAAGTAGTCTACAGCTCCTTCCTTGATCGATTTCACCGCCAGCTCAATATCACCGTAGG
>JANNAZ010000129.1:0-13185 GCA_031384895.1 Cyclobacteriaceae bacterium
ATGGCCAGGTTGATATTCTCCAGCATGCGCGCAGGATGTTCTTTCGCAGGGCCGGATAACAAAATGAATTTCTTCAGGGCACCGTCGAATTCACCTTTATCAATGGGCTTTAGTAAATAGTCGATGCTATTGACCTTAAAGGCTTTGAGGGCGAATTCATTGAAGGCCGTTGTGAATATGACTGCGGAGCTTACCGTACATTGGTCAAAAATCTGAAAACTCAGCCCATCGGCAAGCTGGATGTCCATCAGGATAAGATCAGGGGCAGGATTGGCACTGAACCAGTGAACCGATTGCTTGACCGACTCCAACCTCCCCACCACGATTGCCTGCGGAACTAATTCCATCAACAGCGATTCAATCCACTGAACCGCCTGAGGCTCATCTTCAACAATCAATACAGTCATATCAATCAAAATTAATCATTATGTTCGCTATCAATAGCAGGATACAATATGAAATTGAAACACCCGATCAACCTTCACAAGGGCCTTGCCTTCTTTGTGGTGAGCAGCCTGATGTACTATTTCAACAATTTTTCCCTCGCCGCGCAACTCTATCTGGCACTCCATGGGTCCTATGGATTTCTCTGGCTCCTCAAAGACCGCTGGTACCCGGACAAAAAATGGGAGGAACCCATCTCGGTTCCCTATGCCTTTGTAGTCTTCTTCTCCCTCGGTCTGTATTGGGCAGCACCGGTGATCCTGATTAGCCAAGGAGCAGAACCTCCTAAATACATCCTGTTTCTCGCTGTCTTCCTGAATGTATGGGGCGTTTTTCTTCACTTCGCCAGCGATGCACAAAAGTTTTATACTTTAAAATTCGCACCGGCCCTTATTACAGAAGGATTCTTTGCCAGCAACCGCAATGTCAATTACCTTGGTGAATTTCTCATTTACTTCAGCTTTTCATTGCTTGCCATTCACTGGATTCCGTTTGCCGTCCTGGCCGCGTTCGTGGTCTTCGTCTTTCTTCCAAACATGATTCGCAAAGACAAGTCACTTTCACGCTATCCGGAATTCGAGGCCTATCGCAAGTCGTCGGGTTTTATTTTCCCAAAATTGTTCTAGCTGGCCTCGGGCCTGATCATAGGCAGACGAACGGTAAACAAGTTGTCAGTTTGCTCAACGACAACCTCCTTGCTGGTAAAGAACTCGTATCGCTTCCGAATGTTAGCCAAACCAATTCCTGAAGTTTCTTCCGAAAGAACCATGCGCTTCTGAAAGCTGTTTGTAATACAAATGGCATCTCCTTCCTTAAAAACCCGAATGACGAGCGGGGATTCATCAGAAATAATATTGTGCTTGATCGCATTTTCGAGGAGCATCTGCATTGCCAATGGCGGAACTTGAGTGTTCAGGTCGTTGAGTGTAAAAGACACTTGCAGTTTTTCGCCAAACCGGATTTTCTGCAGATACAGGTACGAATTCAAAAATTTTAACTCCTCCGACAACGGCACCAGTTCCCTGCTGTGCGTGTCGAGAACGTACCGATATACTTCCGACAACTGCTTGATGAACGATGCTGCTTTGCCCTGATCTTCATATACCAAATTCGTCAGTGCATTTAGGCTGTTGAAGAGGAAATGGGGGTTGACCTGGCTTCGCAAGGATACATACTGCGCGCGCAAACTTTCCTGCTTCGCGCGTTCGGCATCAATAGCCGCCTGTTTCCAGTTCTGAAGAAATCCACGGCTGTGCATAAATAATGAAATGACTAGCGTAACGATCAAGGATCCATACAACATGCCTTTCAGGTCACCGCTTATATCAAAGTTTAATGCCATCCTAAATAGCCACACCAGGAGGGAGACCGCGCTGACGGTGTAAACAACCATGACTAACATACCTACCAGGAACCGCTTTATCGGTTCTTCGGTCCAGGAAATTCGGTTTGAAACCCAACCGCTTGTATGGGCATTTCCAAGCCAGAGAAAAACCCACAGCGCGGCGGTGAATGAACCGAACTTGAGGAACAGATTGAGTTTGCCGTTGTATGGAGGAAAGAATACCAAGGAGAGAGCAAAACTCCCCAGCACCAGCAAGATGGCTGTCCGGTAATTCTCCTTACAAAATTGCTTTAACATCTGTTCCTCAAGGTATGAACAATCACTTACAATTGGCCAGCATTCCCTCAACCATCCCTTTGCCCCAGGCTGGCGCCAAAGAATCGGCGCTTGAATTTGCCGTAGCAAATAAAGCCCGGGCTTTCTTTGCCGTAGCGCAGGCCTCATCTGTTGAAGAACTGAAGAATCGCGCTGTTCCAAATTGCATCTGAGCCATCAGCCCCATCGCACGCGGGTTTTCAGGATCCAAGCCAAGTGCTCTGCCAAATGACTGCATCGCTGCTGCGGAATACTGCTGACCACGTGTTGCCGGATCCACCGTCAGACGGATCGTGCTCACAAATCCTTCCATCGTAACGATCTCGGAATCATTGGGTCGGATAACAGAAGCCTTCTGCAACTGGCTTACCGCCTGGTCGAGCAAGGCGTCCTTCTTCGTACCGTCTCCTTGCTGATTGGCCATCATGACATAGCCGAATGCCGCGTAATAATATGGCTCCCATTTTGTTTTCTCTGCGTTGCCGATTCGCTCAAGTGTATTCACGGCTTGCTGTATTTCCTCGGGAGACTTTGCCTTGTACACCTGTCCGATGGCCTTCGACATGGTCTCAGCATATTTTGTGCCATCCGCAAGAATCGGACAAGCAACAAACGCAAGAAGAAAAGAAAGAATCATTGTTTTCATACTTTTTGTGTTTAAAGATTTGGTAACTGATTGATTGATTTATTTTTTGAGAGCGTAATAAACACGCCTAGAAACAAGAATCGGTCAGCAGCCTGTCGAACAGGCTGTCGGGCATAAACTCCATCCGAACCCGGCGAGGAGGCGTACGTGTATCCAAAAATATTGTCGCGACCAAGCAAGTTCGTGCACGAAAAGTAAATGATCAGCCAATTCTTCGGCAGATAGGCCACGTTCACGCTCAGGTCCTGATAACTGGGCGTCCGGTCACTATTGAAATCAGTTGTATTCGGATTGTAATAAGGGCGTCCGCTCGTGTAGGAGTAGGTAAACCCAAGTTGTGATTTGATGGCTTGAACGAAATGCTTGTACACAAATGAGAAATTATGCGCAGAAGCAAAGCTGGGTGTCGCTGCCTTGGGAAAATTAAGGTAATCCCTTTGTGTGTCCAGGTAAGAATAGGATACCCAATAATCTACGTTGCGAATACTGGCGTTGTCACGCCAGAAAAATTCGACGCCTTTTGCATAGCCGTTACCAGAGTTGACACTTTGTCTTACATCACCACTCGCGTATTTTACCAGGTCATCATACTTCTTATAATAGGTCTCGACACGGAATGTCCTGCGCCCAGTGATCAATTGATAGTTAAGGATGAAATGCTCGGCTTTCTCAGCACCCAGCAATGGATTTACTCGCAGGTAGTTGTTCTTAGCAGACTGCCGGAAGCGGCCATAGGCAAATGCAAATTGACCGAGCGCCCCGGGCTTCCAGGCCAGCGACAGCCGTGGATCCACACTTGATTCGCGTGTCATCGAATTGTGTTCTACCCTTGCCCCTGCTTTGGTGACAAACTTCGAACTGGCATAGGCTTCTCCTTCTACAAATGCAGCTGTGATTGTCTCACGAAATGATTGGGTGAGTGTTGTCCCCGTAATCGCTTCAGGCGTTGAGGCGTCGTAGTCACGCAAGATTGATTCCGCCCCCATACGTACCTCCAACTTGTCGGAGACAGTGTGCTCGGCAACAAGTTTGGTATGTACGCCATTCTCCCGCTCATTGTAGGGCGTTCCATTCAACCGGTAGGCATTGAAGTTATAGTTATAAGAGACACCTCCCCGGATCGACCAATCGGTGGATACCGATTGCTGATAGGTGCCATTTCCATAACCGAATGTATTTGACAATTCCAGGAGCGACTTGATCGTTGGGTTGGCAATATCATGATTATACATCGCCAAGCTCGACTGATTGTAGTTGCCGTAGAACTTGAATAGCCCATCTTGGCCGGTTTCATGCCGGAATGCACCACTGCTTTCAAAGGATGTCGGCGCCGTATGCCAATCAACGTATTGATTGATCAGGTTGAAGTAGGGACGGATATTGGTGTATTGAATCTTGGCCGAGGCCGATGCTCGGTCCCAGACTTGCGTGTGCGCAACGTCAGCGCCTACCGTCATGAGGCCGATATCAGTTTGAGTCATCTCTGCCTTGTCTTTCGAGTTAAGCACCAACGCCGATGATAGGGCTTGTCCGTATTCAGCTGAATAACCTCCTGTACTAAAACTGGTCCCCTTGAACATAAAGGGCATGAACCTTCCCCGCGATGGCGTGTTCGGCGCGGAAGGTCCATAGGCGTCCAGGACAATCATTCCGTCAATAAAGGTTCTGGTTTCATTTCCATCACCGCCGCGAACAAACAAGCGGCCATTCTCTCCAACTTTGGTTGTGCCCGGCAGTGTATTCAGTGCACCGGCAATGTCGGCTGTGGCGCCGGCCGTTGTGGCAATATCAACCGCCTTAAGAATAGTCCTACGCTTTTCTTCCCCGGCGGTAAATGATCCAGCCGAGATCGTAACTGCATCCAATTGATTAACCTCTTCACGCAAAGTGATTTCCAACTTCAATTGGGTTCCACTAAGTACCACTGGCTGGTCCACGCCCTTGAAGCCCACAAATGTTACGATGAGGAATTGTTCACCTGATTCGGTGGTCGTAAAACTGAACATGCCTTTACTATCCGTGCTGGTTCCGTCATACGACCCCTTCAGAGAGATATTCGCTCCTGGAATTACACCTCCACCCTCGTCCGTAACAGACCCTGTAATCAGCGTCTGCGCCTGCGAAAGAGTGGAGAGGAGCGTTAAAATCAAACACAACAACTTCATGGGTCCTTTTTTAGTGCGATTGCACGACAAAAGTGTATTCCCGAATGACCTAAACCTGAACGGACTTACCGGACTGTCAGGAGAGCTGGATGAGTTGTTGAGAAGAAAGGATGAGCATATGGGCCCAATGACTATTTTTGCCCTCAGAACACGTTATATAATTGGAAGAATGGCCGAATACAGCAAAGACGAGATCAGCAGAATTGAGGATAAATGGCGCTCCGCCTGGGCAAAGAACAAGGTCTATCAGACGGAATTGGATATTTCAAAGCCCAAGTATTACGTACTGGACATGTTCCCCTATCCTTCCGGGGCCGGACTTCATGTCGGTCACCCACTTGGATACATCGCATCGGATATCGTAGCGCGCTTCAAGCGCATCAAGGGTTTTAACGTTTTGCATCCCATGGGCTTTGATGCCTTTGGACTACCTGCCGAGCAGTACGCCATTGAACACGGCATACACCCAGCGACTTCCACGCAACAAAATATACAGAACTTTAAGCGCCAGCTTGGGAAGATTGGGTTTTGCTACGATTGGTCCAGGGAGGTTCAAACCTGCGATCCCTCCTATTATCGATGGACGCAATGGATCTTCCTGCAAATCTTTGAAAGCTGGTACAACCGCAAGGAGGCAAAGGCTGAGCGAATCAGCAGTTTGATTGCATGCTTCGAAACTGAAGGTAACATCTCCCATCCATTCCCAAATCTCAAGTTTAGGACCCCATCAGGCAGCGATTCGTTCACCGCTACGCAATGGAAAACCTATGACGAAAAAACGCGTAGGGAAATCCTGATGAACTATCGCCTTGCCTACCTCGCACATACCGATGTGAATTGGTGTGAGGCACTGGGTACCGTCCTCGCAAATGATGAAGTAATCAATGGGGTAAGCTATCGCGGTGGCTTTCCGGTGGTGAAGCGACAAATGCGGCAATGGAGTCTGCGCATCACCGAATACGCAGAGCGACTGCTGTCCGGCCTGGATCAGATTGACTTTAGCGAGTCGATGAAAGATATCCAGCGGAATTGGATTGGAAAGAGTACAGGGTGTCTTGTTACTTTCAAGATCAAAGGCCTCACCCCTGGCCCCTCTCCTGAGGAGAGGGGAAGGGAAACAGCCAATAAGAAGTATTGGTCAATTCTCAAGGCATACTCGAAGGACCTTAGAAAGAATCAGACTAAAGCAGAATCTATTCTTTGGGAGGAATTGCGGAATAGCAAGCTCGGTCATAAGATAAGACGGCAACATGTCATTGGTATTTTTATTGCAGATTTCACCTGCCTAGACAAGAGACTTGTTATTGAAGTCGACGGCGATATCCATTTACAAACTGAAGAGTACGATAATGCAAGAACCGAGTTTCTTCATGACGAGGGATTCGCCGTCATTCGATTCACGAATGATGAGGTTAGTAGTGACCTCAACAATGTCCTTTCTAAAGTCAAGAAGACGCTCGATGAGTTACCCTCAATCAAGCGAAGTTCCTCCCTCTCCGAGCCAGCCCCGATGACCATCGGGGGAGAGGGACGGGGTGAGGTCCTAACCGTCTTCACCACCCGACCCGATACTATTTATGGAGTTGATTTTATGGTGCTTGCGCCAGAACACCCGCTTGTAGCCGAAATTACAACCGAGTCGTACCGAAAAGAAATAGACGCCTACCTGAAATACGTTGAAAGCCGTTCCGAAATAGAACGCATGGCGGAAGTGAAGAGAGTCACAGGTTGTTTCACGGGCGCCTTTGCTATCAATCCAATCAGTAAGAAAGAGACCCCCATCTGGATCAGTGAGTATGTGCTGGCCGGCTATGGAACAGGGGCCATCATGGGTGTCCCCTGCGGAGATGAGCGGGATCACAAATTTGCCAAACATTTCAAGTTGCCGATCACGAATATCATCGGCACTTTCTACTCTGGAGAAGAGGCCAATCCCTCCTATGAGGCAACGCTGGAAAATTCAGGTGCATTTAACGGCATGCTTATGCGTGATGCCGTCCCTGCCATCATTGCCGAATTGGAAAAACTCGGAGTTGGAAAGCGTCAGATTAATTATAAGATGCGTGATGCTGGTTGGAGTCGACAGCGGTATTGGGGTGAGCCATTTCCGGTCATTTTTCGGGATGATGTTCCATATGCGATGGAAGAAAAAGATCTTCCGCTCACACTGCCCGACTCGGACAATTTCAAACCCTCGGGCAATGGCGAGGGCCCATTGGCCAACCTCACTGATTGGATCGACTTTGCATCTGGAGAAAAGCGGGACAGTAACACCATGCCAACACACGCCGGCGCAGCCTGGTATTTTCTACGGTACATGGATCCGCATAATCAAAAGGAGTTTGCGGGAAGAAAATCATTGGACTACTGGAACCAGGTGGATGTGTACATTGGCGGATCAGAACACGCTGTCGCGCATCTATTGTACTCCCGGATGTGGGTGAAAATCCTTCATGATTTGGGATATCTCAATTTCGATGAACCATTCAAGAAGCTGATTAACCAAGGCAAAATTACAGGAGACTCCCGATTTGTCTATCGCGTCAGAGGGGCAAACAAATTTGTATCGGCCGGATTGATCGATCAATACGAAACGGATCCGCTTCATGTGGATATTAGCCTGGTCGAGGGTCTTGAACTTGACACAGATGGCTTCCAACGATCACGGCCGGACTACGCCAGTGCCAAGTTCATATTGGAGAATGGAAAATATATTTGCGGCTCCGCTATCGAGAAGATGTCGAAGTCAAAATACAACGTCGTCAATCCGGATGACATCATAGACAAATACGGTGCAGACACCCTGCGCATGTACGAGATGTTTCTTGGCCCGCTGGAGCAATCCAAACCCTGGAGCACCAATGGTATTGATGGCGTGTACAAATTTCTCCGCCGCTTCTGGAACCTGTTTCACGACAGCACGGGAAAATTCGGCGTTGGTAATGATGCACCTACAAAGGAAGAACTTCGCGCGCTGCACAAAACACTGAAGAAAATCGAGTCCGACATTGAGAATTATAGTTTCAACACCTCAGTGAGCGAGTTTATGATTTGCGTAAATGAACTTAGCTCGCTCAAATGCAACAAGCGCAGCATTCTGGAGCCCCTCGTTATTGCACTGTCTCCATTCGCCCCACACATTGCTGAAGAACTTTGGTCGCTGTTGGGTCACCCCAACACCATATTAAATGCGACTTACCCGGCCTTTGATGAGCAATACCTGAAAGTCAACTCCCACGCATATCCCATTTCTATCAATGGAAAAGTGAGGGCGACAATGGAGTTTGCCCTGGATATGCCAAAGGAAGACATTGAAAAACTTGTGCTGGCATCAGAAATACTTAAAAAGTGGAGCGAAGGTAAGCCTCCGAAGAAAGTCATTATCGTTCAAGGCAAAATCGTCAACGTCGTACTCTGACCACAGGGATTGAGGCTGGGGAGATGTGAGGCGGCTCCATCAATACGTATTGTGGTATCCCTTGTGTTGGCATGGTAACCCCGGGAGTCATTCCGTAAGTCCGCTCGGCCAATTGCCGGTAGGTATACGCAGTCTGGTCGGGATGACGCAACGCGTGCAGGTCAATAATCAGGGTTCCATTTCTGCCGCTAAACGGTGCGACACCCTGAGGGCGGCCCATGCTGATCATAATGAAACTAATCCCCTTATTCCTGGATTTAGTATGCTTACCAAGTATGATGTCGTTTCGAAACATCACCTGCCCGATCGATGGGATCACTGCCAATAGCAATAGGATGGATAAAGCAGCGCACTTCATAAGTAAAAGATACTACAAAATAGCGCACTTCGTCAAACTGCATAAAATTCCAGAAGTCGTTGTCAACGCACTGGTTAATAACAAATACTTAACTTAGCGACCCATTCAACTGTAGGCCTATGCCGTATTCGAAAATAGTTGGTCTCGGCCATCACGTACCAGAAACCGTCATCACTAATGCCCATCTCTCCACCATCATGGAAACGACGGACGAGTGGATTGTTGAGCGCACAGGGATTCACGAGCGTCGCTGGATTGATCCGGCAAAAGATACCGTGGCCAATATGGCTGCGAAGGCAACGCGCATGGCGCTTGAACGGGCTAACCTGACAGAGAAAGACATTGAGTTTATTGTGTTTGCCACGATCACCCCGGATTATTTCTTTCCCGGATCAGGTGTACTGCTCCAACGCGAACTGGGGTTGGCAGGAATCGGCGCCCTAGACATCCGAAATGCGTGCTCTGGCTTCATCTACGCATTGAGCACCGCCGATCAATTCATTAAGTCCGGCATGTACAAAACCATTCTTGTGGTTGGCGCGGAGATCCAATCAACGGCCCTGGATGTTACCACGCGCGGACGCAATGTGTCCGTCATTTTCGGCGATGGCGCCGGAGCTGCCATTGTGCAAGCATCGGATAAGCCAGGAGTGCTTTCAACTCATTTACATTCTGACGGCCGATTTGCCGAAGAACTTTACGTAAAGGATCCGGGCAGCAGCCGGCCCCGCGAATTGAGACAGCCCGAACAAATTCTTGATACCACAGACTTCAAGGTAGTCATGAACGGTAACCAGGTGTTCAAACATGCCGTTGTTCGTTTTATGGAGGTGATCAATGAGGCGCTGACGGCCAATCAACTTAAGAAAGAACAAATTAACCTCCTGGTGCCTCATCAGGCCAACCTCCGAATCAGTCAATTCATCCAGGCTAAAATGGAACTACGCGACGACCAGGTGTTCAACAACATCATGCGCTATGGCAACACGACTGCCGCTTCCATCCCTATTGCGCTCAGTGAAGCGTGGGCCGAAGGAAGAGTGAAAGAAAATGACGTAATTTGTTTAGCGGCCTTCGGTAGTGGATTTACGTGGGCCTCCGCCCTGATCCGCTGGACATAAACTGATCTTACCCGCAACCTGAATTCTTACGCATGAAGACTACCGCCTACAATCCGAGTCCGCTGGAAGTGGATTTCGCCAATGCCCTGTTTATCCTTCAAAAAGACATTCAAAAGCACCTTCAGGACAACAAGGTGATCAACGTGGAGAGCAACATCAAACGCGACAATCCCATGATCAAGTTCAGCTTGCTGGACAAAGACGGCGACCCCCATGAAATTGTCGTGCGGATTGTGCAGATACCTGACAAATTCTGATTGAAACGCAGATTAGAAACCCGCGTGATCTGATTTACGTAAATTAGCAGACAAACTCGTGTGCATGAAAAAGTGGGTAGCGTTGGCAGTCGTAAGTTCTGGATTTTTTCTATTCTCATTCACCGCACCGGTAGACCGATATTTCGAGATTGCCAAAAACCTCGACATTTTCGCAAACACGTTCCGGGAGATCAATGCCCTATATGTGGACGAAGTCAACCCCAGCACGCTGATGCGTACAGGGATTGATGCCATGCTCGCCTCCCTGGATCCATTTACAAATTTCATTCCCGCAAGCGAGATCGAAGATTTCCTTATTATGAACACCGGCCAATACGGAGGTATCGGGGCGGTTACCCGGGAGATAAACGGAAAGACGATAATCACGATGCTGTACGAGGGGTACCCTGCCCTGCGTGGAGGCCTCCGCATCGGAGACGAAGTCCTCAAAATCGATGAAAAAGAATTAGCGAAGCTTACAATCGAGGAAGCAAATAAATTAATGCATGGACAAGTTGGTAAGCCAGTTTCGCTGACGGTGAAACGATTTGGCGTGCGCGACGCCGTACAGCTGAGCTTCAAGCGGGAAAAAATAAAAATTAGCAACGTCCCCTATTACGGGATGATGAGTAACAACATCGGCTACATTCGCTTAACAAACTTTACTCCAGAGGCTGGAACAGAGGTTCGCAAAGCAGTGGTATCGCTCAAGCAATCCGGCGCGAAGGGGATTGTTCTGGACCTTCGTGAGAATCCAGGTGGGCTTCTCGACGAAGCGGTGAATATTTGTAACATCTTCCTACCAAAAGACAGCCTGGTTGTTAAGATGAAAGGAAAGATTCCGCAGTACAACAGGATCTTCCGGACCAAAGAGGCCCCAACCGACTTGGAAATTCCTGTGGCCGTTGTCATTAATCGCAATTCCGCATCGGCTTCGGAGATCGTAGCCGGAACGCTGCAGGACTATGACCGTGCCGTTGTGATCGGAGAGAAATCGTATGGCAAAGGACTGGTGCAACTCACGAGTGATGTGGGGTTCGAAGCCAAGGTCAAGATCACCACAGCCAAATACTACACCCCTACCGGCCGCTGCATACAGGTACTGGACTACTCTCACCGAAGGGCCGATGGGAGCGTAGGGTCAGTTCCTGATTCGATGAAAAAAGTTTTTAAAACCACAGGCGGCCGAACCGTCTATGATGGCGGGGGCATCGAACCAGATGTTGCGCTTGAGACCCTCCCCTTATCGCCCATAAGTGAAAAACTGCTGAACCTGGGTCTTATTTTTGACTACGCAACGGTTTATGCTTCACGCCACTCTACCATCGGCGAGGCTAAAAACTTTTCACTCCGTGATGCCGATTACCAAGACTTCGTTACATGGATTCGAACAAAATCGTTTACCTACCAGTCCCCCCTGGAAGAGCAACTCAACCAACTGCGAGTCACAGCCAAAGCGGAACGGCTCTATGATGGGCTGAAGCCGCAGATTGACCAGATGCAAGCTCGATTGGATGAAAGTCGCAAGAATGACCTTATCACGTACAAGGATCAACTGCGGAACCTGCTCGAAGAAGAAATCGTTGGTCGCTATTTTCTAGAGCGCGGTCAGGTGGAGGTATCCTTTAAGGACTACCCTGAAATCCGGAAATCAATCGAAATCTTGTCAAACAGTGCGCAGCTTAACAAAATTCTAAGCCACTAGCCATGATTAGGAGGTGGAAGATTTGGGTTTACCCACTCCTCACCTCTATCAGTATACTCGTGTTGCTCGATAGTTGCCTTCAGTTTCGGATGAGCAAGAAGGAAGTCACTCACTATTTTTTGGACAAGAAGGAAAAGGGGACACTGGCCACATACACCATCGGGCCGCGTGTTATCAATTACCTTGATGTGGGCTCGCACAACACACCCCTCATCCTGTTTGTACACGGATCACCAGGGTCCCTTAGCGCATTCATCGATTTTATGGGAGATACCCTGCTCTCGTCCAGGGCACACCTCATCTCAGTTGACCGACCTGGGTTTGGGCATTCCAATTTTGGGAATGCGGAACCTTCCTTGCAAAGGCAAGCTGCGTTGCTAAAACCAATCCTGGAGCAAAACAAGAATCACCGCCCGATTATTCTGGTTGGTCACTCGTTAGGTGGCCCGCTGATCGCCCGAATTGCAATGGATTTCCCCGAGTTGGTTGACGGAATCATATTGGTTGCCCCGAGCATCGACCCCGAGCTAGAACCGAACGAGTGGTTTCGTGGGCCCATCGCATCGCCTTTCCTGAGCTGGCTGCTTCCCAGATCCCTCCGTGCCTCCAACGACGAGATCTATAAACTGAAGCCAGAGCTTGAAGAAATGTTGCCGCGATGGGGGCATATCACTGCTCGAGCAACAGTCATCCAGGGATGCGAGGATACGCTGGTTGATCCAGGCAATGCCGATTTTGCCGTACGCATGATGACGAAGGCAAGGGTTACCCTAATCACCGTCGAAGGCATGGATCACTTTGTGCCATGGAATAACCCTCAACTTATTCGTTCTGCCATCCTGGAGCAGCTTCAATCGTTTAATTGAAAATATTTTTGCGACCTTTCGGGCATGAAAGCTGTAACTCTATTCGCGATCTGTAACAGCGCCGCACCCATCGGATGGCTGCTTATGGCCATAGCACCTCGTTGGACGTGGACACGAAAGATTGTCCTGTCTGGCCTTTATCCCCTACTCCTCGGACTCGTCTACCTGGGCATCTTTGCTCTCGGTTTGGGTAAGTCGGAGGGCGACTTTAACTCGCTTGCCGGTGTCACTCTCCTGTTTGAAAACCCGTACGCGCTCACTGCCGGATGGATCCACTATCTCGCATTTGATATGTTCATTGGCGCCTGGGAAGTTACTGACAGCCAGAAGCACGGAATATCTCACTGGCTGGTAATCCCCTGCCTATTCCTGACACTGATGTTCGGCCCGATCGGGCTCATCACCTACTTTATCATTCGACTGATAAAGACTAAACAGCTTTTTCATGGGTAGCCACTTTCTGACAGAGCTGAAGCGCAGAAACCATCTTCTCTATTGGTTTGGCTGGCTCAACGTAGGCCTGCTTGCGCTCGGATTAGTTATGT
>JANNAZ010000149.1:0-11985 GCA_031384895.1 Cyclobacteriaceae bacterium
TTATTGGCGCAGGCCTGCTGTTTATCGGCACAATTCTTTATTTTTCTATTGCTACGAAGCCCTCGGATGAAGAATACGCTGCTACGATAAATAATGAACGTATCAAGAAGGATGAATTTCTAAAAGAAGACGAAACATCTCCGATGGGTGAGGCGAGAAGCACCTTCACGAACCTGACTTACTTTCCTGCTGACCCACGGTACAGGGTCCTAGCAAATCTGGACCCGTTGAAACATAAACAAGTCAGGCTGCTGACCACCAGCACCGGAGAGGAGGCTCGCTACCTGGAATACGCCTGGGCCTCTTTTAATCTGGATGGTAAAGAAAATAAACTGCTGATCCTGGAGATCATGGACATGGGTGTGAACCGTGGAAAACTTTTCCTGGCTTTTGCCGATGATACCAGCGTCGGAGAAACCTATGGCGGCGGACGCTATCTTGATTTGAGAAAAATACCTGCGGCCACTTCCATCGAACTTGATTTCAATAAAGCCTACAATCCCTATTGTGCCTACAACGACGGATACTCCTGTCCGCTACCACCCCCCGAAAATGTTCTTCACGTTGCTATACGCGCTGGTGAAAAAAATTACAAATAGGCAGAGGTTATAGGGCAAAAGAAAACCTGCTTGTTGAGCAGGCTTTTTTATTGACTTCGTTCCCGGCGTTGTTACTGAAGTGTAGTCGTTCCGTTGGCCTGAAAGTTATATCGGAAAGTATAGTAACGGTTAATGGAAGTATTGGTTATCGTTACTGGGGAGTCCTTGTAATAGCTAAGAATCTCCATCTTCGCGTACTTTCCCTCAGATGTTTTGACAAAAATCACGCGTCCGGCAATTGGAGTGATGACATTTGTCGCTCCGTCATAATTGTACCATCCGTTTCCTGACCCCCGTGTTATTGCGTAGAAAGGTTTGGGAACTGCATTCGCGTCAACGGCATTCTTGTAATCTGAAAGGTACCCGACTTCAGGAGCCGTCAGGATTTCACTATAGATTCCAGAAATAACCTGGGCCGTGGCTGTCCCAGGCCCACTGGTACCGCTGTTAACTATAATCTTGGTTCCATTAAACCCAAGGTCCCAATTCGCGGTAGCGCTATCTGCGTTGGCAACAATGGCTCCCGTTTTGAAACTGAAGAAGGTGTGCTTGTTCGTTACGCCGATAGGCTGTCCCATCGGGTCATATCCGCCACTTGGAGGGTCAGCAGGAAGGTTGGTGAAGGTCGTTGCCGTCAAAGTGACTGGAGCTGGATCATCCTTCTTGCAGGAGATCATGGTAACAAGTATCAGGCTGAATGCAAAAATTGTGTGACGCATTGTTTTGTTGATTTAAGGGTTTGACTTTGGTTTATTTCTAAGAAATGAATATCCGACACTGGCATAGACGAGCCGACCGGGGATATTGGGTATATAGATTGGGTTTGTGTAATCAAACAAATTGTCTACACCTAACTGGAAGCGGAGGCCGGCGCGGATTGATTTTGCTATGGAGAGATTTACAATCGCATAGCCCTCCACGAAATTGTCATAGCTGTCGAGAATACCGTTGCCGTTTATGTCTGCCGGAGGAATTACCTCACCCTGGATATTTCCGCGGATGTCGCCAACCCCAAATTTTCCCCGGAAGAGAACCCTCATGCTTGCCTCCCACCTTGACCTGGGATCAGAAAAGAACAGTTTGACATTCCCCATGTGCCTTGAACGGTTATACAACCCGACATACTCGTTGGGCTCGAGTCGTTTTGTTACGAGTGTTGCCGGGTCTCGCCAGTACACTTCCCCGCGATCAACCTGATCGGCCACATCGGCGTCCTTGGCATAAAGCAATTGATAGCCCACAGACAGCGAAAGCTTTTTCATGACGGGGTAGCTTAGATTTGCCTCCAATCCCTGCGTATAGACCCGTTTGACGTTGCGGTAACTATAAATGGTTTGGTTCGAGGTGGTTATGGCCACTGCTTGTGTTTCAATCATGTTATCAATGCTGTTATAAAAAGCATTGAGATCGACGGCAAGTTTGCGGAACACGTCTGCATGCCCTCCGAAATTGATGGCATGTGATCGTTCCGCATTCAATTTGCCAAGTGAGGCTGGATCAAATAGATAAGCCTGAATAAGCCCTTGACTGTCCATCTCCGCCAGGCGACCGGCAACTACTTCAGTTCCAAGTACGCTATATCCGCCGGCAGCCGTATTGTTGAAATTCAAATACAGTTGGCGAAAATCTGGAGCTTTGAATCCCACTCCATAAGAAGCCTTCAGCGCAATGTGCTTGCCCAGCTCATAGCGAACAGAGAGTTTAGGACTAAGCTGTGAGCCATAAATCGTGTTGTAGTCCAGGCGGGCGCCGGCAATTACATTTAGTCGTTCCACTGGAGTCCATTCATCCTGAATAAAGCCATAGGATGTCCGCTGATCCCTGGCAAGAGCATCCCCGTAGCGGATCGTTTCAACACTTTCAAAGTTTGCCCCGGCACCCACGGTGAAGACATTCCTGGAATTTTGAAAGAACTCCACGTTCAATTCAGGTCGCAAAAATGTCTGCTGGAAGTTGTCTGAATAGTAAAGCGTGTCAGTCGCAGGATTTAGCAGGCGTGTCTCTGTCTGATAATGCGTCGCATAAAACCTGGCTGTCGCTTTTACGCGATCACTGAATCGATGGGTAAGTACGGGGTTTAAATTCCAGTCGGAAGTTATACCGCTACCGCTCGTGCGTATTTTCTCATTGGCTGGGGTGAGAACCTCGAAATCAAATTGCTGATGTTCGTTGAAGTATCTACCTGAGACACTTAGTTCTGTCGTTGGACTAAATGCATAGATAAGCCGCACACTTCCTGTGTAGTTGGTGAAGGGCGATACGGTCTTACCATAGTTATCCGGTGACAGGTCGTATCCGTCAGTCGCGTATCGATTTGCAAAAACATGAACACCTAGCTTGCCGAACGTGCTGCTGTAATCCCCGGAAAGATCCTGGGTATTGTTGGTGCCATACCTCGCGTAAAAATTGCCCCGTGTTCCCTCGGGGCGATCGGTGATAATGTTAACAACACCGGCAAGTGCATCAGAGCCATACAAGCTCGAAGACGGCCCTTTGACGATTTCAATTTGCTTAATGTTCCCGACCGTGATACGGCCTAGTTCGAGCGAACCGGTATATCGTCCGATCAGCGGCTCGCCATTGAGCAGAATGAGGGTGTAGTCTGGGTTCAATCCCTGGATTTGAATTCCACTGCCCTGGCCGTTTACTTGTGGAACAACTACCAATCCCGTCTGCTCTGTAAGTACATCATTGAGCCGGAGGGAGCCCATGGTCCTTATTTGGGTCTTGGGTACTAAGGCTACGGGCATGGGCAGCGCGCCCATGGTTCTTTCCGTTCGGGTGGCGGTAATGATAACTGCCTCCAGTTCTTTAGACTTGAGAGTGTCAGTGACCTGCGCAAAGCCATGTTGTGCATTCAGCAGCAGGTAAAGTATACCCAGAAATCCTTTCATGCGGTAAATATTCATTAACCCAAAGCAGAAAAATACCCAGATCAGGATGAATAATGCCCTCCTGACTAATATCATGCATTTCAGGGTATTTAATTTCGGATTCATGACAAAACGCAGCAAAAAACCTATGAATAGGGGTATTTTTGCCCCATGATTAATATGCAAACTGACACCTTGGAAAGTAAAAATACCCGTAGCAGCATTGGCCGTCAGCTGTATCATCATGCTGATCAATCGTTGGAAATCGTCGAAAATCAGGGGCCGGAACCGGTCGTGGTCGCTAGTTTAATCCGGAAGTCGATCATTCACTTCTACTTCTGCATTGAGGGAAGCGCGGTATTTGAATTCGGGCCGCACTATCAGCGTGAGATTAAGGGGCAGCGAAACTATTTCTTCTTCAACCCAGAGCAAGAACTTCCATTCCGGCTTCGGCTGGGGCCTCATACCCGGCTTGTGCTGATGAGTATCTCTCTGGAGAATCTCCATGAACTTTTTACTCACGAACCCCTGCCGTTTCTCAAGCCGGAGAATATCCGTCAGAAGTATTACGACGAGCGCGATATTCCTTCGAATCTGCTTGTGGAACTGAATCAACTGCTCACGATTCAGCTGAGCGAAAATGCAAGCCGGCTGTACTACCAGGGAAAGATATTGGAATTGTTGGCCCTGTACTTCTCCGAGCGGAAAACGGATACTGAAAGTTGCCCCTTTCTCAACAACGAAGACATCGTTCGGAAGATCAAGCAGGTGAAGGAGCATCTGCTTAAGCATACGGGCAAGCCGGCAACCCTAAAGGAACTTGCCCGCCTGGCTGGCCTCAACGAATACCAACTAAAAGTTGGGTTCAAAGAAATTTACGGAAACACGGTGTTTGGGTATTTATTGAATCACAAGTTGGATCATGCCCGGGTGCTGTTGGACTCTCAAAAATTCCAGGTGGCGCAAGTCGCCTACCAGGTCGGATACACAAACCCCAGCCACTTCATTACGGCATTCAAAAAGAAATTCGGCGTAACGCCAAAGAAATACCTGATGGCCAAAGTTGGCTAACTCCCTCTGTTGGTGCGCTAGTATCTTCTCCGATTGCTTCTTCTGGGCGCAGACCCAAACAGCATTCCAAAAACACCCCTTACCAGCTCACGGCCAACTTGTTTTGCCACCGGCGATGTCATCACTTCCTCAAACGTGCTCTTCTCCAGTTTTGCTGGACGGCCAACAGCCCGAGGTGTAGCGGCAGGGGCAGTTGTTTCCTGTTGTTCATGTATAGCCTGAACGCGTTCATTTAAAATTTCGAACGCACTTCGCGGGTCTATAGCTTCCTGATATTTGCTATACACTTCCGATTGATCTAATTGTTGCTGGTACTCTTGCGATGTGAGCGGGCTCATGCGGGAGGCCGGTGGCACGAGGTGCGTTACAACAGTTTCTGTCGGAATGCCTTTTTCGTTGAGCACGGTTATAAATGCCTGGCCGATCCCCAGCTGCGTGAATTGCTGCTCCATATTGTAGAAGACAGACGAAGGAAAAGTCTTGATGGTTTCTTTCAACGCCTTCACATCGTTTGGCGTAAAGGCCCGGATGACATGGTGAATGCGGTTACCCAATTGAGATAGCACAGAAGCAGGAACATCCTGAGTCACTTGCGTACAGAAAAATACGCCGACTCCTTTTGATCGGATCAAGCGCATCACCTGCTCAATTTGATCCATGAACGCTTTTGGGGCATCCTTGAAAAGGAGGTGCGCCTCGTCGAGAAAGAAAACAAGCTTTGGCTTATCCAGATCGCCGGCTTCAGGCAGGGCCTGGTAAATTTCTGCCAGCAATGAAAGCATAAACGTGGAGAATAAGGCAGGTTGCTGCTGAACATCCGAGACATTGAGAATACTAATTACGCCACGGCCGTCTACCTTTTCCAGGAGGTCGCTGATATCAAATGACTTTTCACCAAAAATCTGGTTGATCCCCTGTTGTTCGAGGGCAACAATTTTTCGGAGAATGGTTCCAGCCGTTGCTGGCGAGATCTTTCCATAATTCTCCTTTATTTCGGCAGCGCCAAGCCCTTCCGAAAGGTAATTGAGAACCTTCTTCAGGTCATTCAAGTCAACAATTGGTAGTTTCTTATCGTCTGCGTACTTGAAGAGAATCATCAACACGCTACTTTGTACATCATTCAATTCAAGAATTTTACTGAGCAGAACAGGGCCAAACTCTGTTACGGTAGCCCGCATTTGAGCACCCAACTTGCCACTGAGTGAATACAGCTCAATAGGAAAGGCGGAAGGCTTATAGGGTATACCCAATGCGCTTGCGCGTTCGATAATTTTATCATTTGCAACGCCCTCTGCAGCTATGCCAGACAAATCTCCTTTCATGTCAGGCATGAACACCGATACTCCTGCTGCGGACAACTGCTCGGCTATCAGCTGTAGGGTGCGGGTTTTTCCCGAACCTGTGGCGCCGGTCACAAGCCCGTGCCGATTCATCATCCGAAGGGGAAGGCTAACTTTTGATTCCCCCACAATTTCCTTTTCATATACACCGGCGCCCAGATAAATAGACGTTCCCGCAATCGCGTAGGAAGTATTGATGGCCGTAATGAATTTTTCCTTTGACATTTGTATCCAGATTTAGTCAGTCTCTGACAACAGAAATTACGGTCGTGAACCGTCTACCTAGTTACCTGTTTTCACGCGTTGTTCAAAATCAAAACAAGACACATTCGTGCTCAGGGTATTAGCTTGAAAAGTACCAAAAATGTATATTTGTTAAACCCCCATTGACTATGTTCCGATTCCGGTTCGTCTTTTTCCTTTTCGCAGTCAGCCCGGGATTCAGTCAGGGCTCAGGTACACCCGAGCAAGCCATTATGAAAATCGAAGGGGAGCATGTGGAAGCCATCGGTGCGAGAAATCACGATGTACTGTTGAGCTTATATGATGATCAATACCATGGGGTTCTTGCTTCGGGTCATACGGTTGACAAAACCAAAATGGTCGAATTCCTGGAGACCAGCAGCCCGCACATCTTGTTGGGTGTTGAGGACCTGAAGGTCGTAGTGTATGGCAGTGCCGCGGTTGTAACCGGTAAAACAGTAAACCGAAGTAAATCAGGCTCAGTTATCGGGCAGTCCCGTTTCATCCGGGTCTATTTGAAGAAAGGCGAACAATGGAAAATTATTGAAAGTCAAGGCACCGTGATTATCCAGGAATAGCCGTTGCTATAATCCCGATCCGATCTTCATTCTTTTTCTCTAATTTTCTTTCCAATCCAACGCTATGAATAAGATAATTCTTGGTTTGCTTATCCTGTCCCTGCGTGTCGCAGCGCAAGACGTAGTGAAGAAAACTGAAACAACCCGAAATGAACTAGTATGAAAAAAAGAATATTAATCGTTACCCTTTTTGTCCTTGGGACAATTGGCATCAAGGCACAGGATGTTGAAAAAGTTGAAAAGGCTCCTGAGGTCAAAGAGGGAGAAGGTCCTTTTATCCAACTAATCATCCGGGGTGCAATGCTTATCGACGGCACAGGTTCACCACCTGTTGGGCCCATGGACATTGTTGTTGAACAAAACCGAATTGTCAATATCGTCAGCCTCGGGTTACCCATGCCCGGCATGGCCAGCAACGGAAACCGCACGAAACTTAAACCTGGTGGCAAAGAACTGAACGCTGAAGGCATGTACCTGATGCCTGGCTTCATTGACTGTCATGCTCATACGGGAGGCAGTCAGGCGCCAAAAGCAGAGTACGTGTACAAGCTGTGGATGAGCCATGGCGTAACCACTATTTGCGATCCCGGTTCAGGCAACGGCGTGGATTGGCAGGTAGACCAGAAAAACAAGTCAGCGAAAAATCTGATCACCGCTCCCCGTATGAAGGCTTATGTATTCTTCGGTATGGGAAGCAAGGATCCGATCAGCACGCCGGAACAGGCCCGCGCATGGGTACGCGAAACAAAACTAAAAGGAGCTGATGGTGTAAAGTTTGGTGGCGCACGCCCAGACATCATGACCGCGGCCCTCGACGAAGTCAAGAAACTCGGTATGCGCAGCGAATGCCATCACGCACAGCTGGACGTTGCCCGATGGAATGTAATGAATTCCGCAAAGGCAGGGCTCACCAGCATGGAACACTGGTATGGCCTACCCGAAGCAATGTTCGAAAACCAAACGATTCAGAATTATCCGCTGGACTACAATTACAGAAATGAGCAACACCGCTTTGGTGAAGCCGGCCGGTTGTGGAAACAAGCAGCTGCTCCCTATTCTGCCAAATGGAATGAAGTCATGAACAAACTCATTGCACTTGATTTCACCCTTGATCCGACTCTAAATATCTATGAAGCCAGTCGCGACCTCCACAGAGCGAGAAGGGCCGAGTGGCATGAGACCTACACACTTCCTTCGTTGTGGAATTTTTATCAGCCCAGTCTGATTTCCCACGGTTCATACTGGCATTCCTGGGGTACAGAACAAGAGGTGGCTTGGAAAGAGAATTATCAATTGTGGATGACCTTTCTCAATGAATATAAGAATCGGGGTGGCCGAGTAACTACTGGATCAGATTCCGGATTCATTTTTCAGTTGTATGGCTTCGCTTACATACGCGAATTGGAGTTGCTTCGTGAAGCAGGATTCCATCCGCTTGAAGTCATTCGTTCAGCCACGCTGTATGGCGCACAAGCGCTCGGTATGGACAAGGAGGTTGGATCTGTGGAAATCGGCAAACTTGCTGATTTTGTCCTGGTCGAGGAAAATCCGCTACAAAACCTTCAGGTGTTGTATGGAACCGGTGCCATCAAGCTAACGGCTGACAACAAAGTCGTGCGTGTCGGGGGCGTCAAGTACACTATTAAGGACGGCATCATCTACGACGCGAAGAAGTTATTGGCTGATGTGAAGAAGATCGTTGACGATGAGAAGGCGAAGACCGGCTTTGTTTTGAAACAGCCTGGCATGAATTAGCTTCCATAGATACTCCAAAGAATCACCATCATGAAACCCGTAGTAGTTGTTATCGGCGCTGGCATCAATGGACTGGTCGCTGCGCATTATCTTCGGAAATCAGGGTGCCAGGTGACCTTGCTCGAGCGAGCCGATCGCGCCGGTGGCGCCTGCATTTCAGAAGTTGCGACCGTCAACGGCCAAACCCAGCAGTACGCTCTCGGGGCCTCCGTCCTCGGCCTAATGCCGGATTTCATCTTTCGGGAAACCGGGCTGGCGGATCGACTCGAGACCTTCGTGCCGAACCTCGCTAAGCGCGTTTACTTCCCCTCGGCGGATACGAGCGCCTGGATTTATCGCGACCCACACGAGTTGGATCGAGAGCTGAAATCCCGTTGGGGCGAGCGCGGCGATGTCGCAGGCTTTCGCGCCGATGAGGCTCGGGTCGTGGCATACCTGCAGGAAGGCTATCGCACGGCTACACCGCCCAATCTCGCGGCTGCTCGCGATCGCCTGGGAGACACGCTTACCCGGCTATGGATTAGCGGCTGCGCTATCGACCTATTCAAACACTATTTCACTTCTGAGCACACCAAGATCTATATGGGGATGACGGTGACCGAGAGCGGACCTGTATCGCTCCACGAGCCATACTCTGCCTTTACCCTCCCGGTGATGGACTCCGGTTCCATCTTCGATGGTTACTACGGCTTCGTTAAGCCGGGCATCTGGCGGGTGACCGAGGAGCTGGCACAAATTAATCGGGAGATCGGCGTCGACATCCGGCTTGGTGCAAAGGTCGAACAGGTGGACCCTGAGCGCGGCATCGTGCACTATAACTCGGATGGAAGAAGCCTCGTGTTGCCGTTCGACCACCTGCTGATGGCGACCGATCCGCTGACTGCAGCTAGCTGTGTAGGTGATGCCGCAATGACTGGCGCCGTCGAGAGCAAGAAGTTCCTCGGCAGCAGCGGCAAGTTGACGCTGATGTTTCGTCATCCGGTGAGGTGGAAGGAAGGAACGACGGCCGACGGAGGCGACACGGTCTTCCGCTTCATCTTCGCAGTCGAATCGCTGGCCGACTATGAACGGGCTACACTGCGCGTGACTACGGGCGAGGCTGATTACGAACCTGGCTTCATCCAGATCTATTGCGAAGGCGCTGCGATGCGTCAGCTTGGTTTGGTCGAGCCGCTTGATCGCCTGACATTATTCTTTAAGAATGTGGCGCTTAATAAGCGTGGCGAGGCGATGTCGGAAATAGAGGCGGCGGTCAAGGCGCAAGTCTTCGCCCGCATCGTCAATCCGGAGGACTGCGTCTGGAGCCGGCTGCTGCTGCCGCGGGATCTCCAGCAGCTCTTCCACTTTCCAGGAGGCAACATCGATCACACCATGCTGGTCGGGGGGCAGACCTTCTTCGAGCGACAATACGCCGCCGACCCCGAAAGGCACTTCTATCAGTTTGGCAGGTGGGCTAACCTCGCCTACTGCGGAGCGGGCGCCTATCCCTGCGGTTCGATCGCCGGCACGCCGGGATACATGTGCGCACAACAGTTGCTGCGGGAACTGAAGATTGTAGGCGACAAGAAAACAAAGACTGTTTCCGTATTGAAACAACCCGGAATGAGCTAATCATGACAAGAAAATGAAATACACTTTCCTTTGCCTCGCTGTTATCCTGACCGCCTGCGGATCTTCTGAACAAAAAGAAGCAGCTCCCGTTGTGGAGTCCCTCTTGGGAAAATCCTTTTATGAACCTTCCCGTTCGGAGAAGGTACAGGCCAGACTGTACAATGACCTTAACCTGGCCAAAGCCAATTGGGAGGCTGACCCATCCGAAGATAATTTCATCTGGTATGGCCGGCGGCTTGGATACCTGTCTCGGTTTCAGGAGGCCGTAGGCGTGCTGACTACGGGAATTGAGAAGTTCCCAAACTCTGCCAAACTCTATCGGCATCGTGGCCATCGTTTCATCTCCATGCGCCTATTTGACAAAGCCCTTGAGGATCTGAAAAAAGCAAGCGCGCTGATGGCGCAACTCCCTTTGGAAATTGAACCCGATGGTGTCCCCAATGCGATCAATACACCGTTGTCCTCAACCCAATTCAATGTATACTACCATCTTGCCCTCGCCTACTACCTGAAGGGAGATTTTGTTTCTGCAGAGCAGGCGTATCTTGAGTGCCTGAAAACATGCAACAATGACGATCTGCGCGTCGCCGTTGTTGATTGGCTGTATATGACGTACCAAAGGGAAGGAAAAAGAGATTTTGCGAATGCGATCCTTGAAAGTGTGACCGATTCGATGAAGATCATTGAGAACGACTCCTATTATAATCGTTGCCGGATGTATCAGGGAAAATTATTGCCAGACTCATTGCTTAGCGTCCCTATGGCAGATCTCGACCAGGCGGATCTCGTAGCGGCTACCCAGGGATATGGGGTTGGCAACTGGTACCTGTACAATGGGGATTCGGCGAAGGCACGATCAATTTTTGAGCTGGTCGTGGGCGGTAAATATTTTGGCGCTTTTGGATTTATAGCTGCTGAGGCGGAATTGGCACGGTGGGAGAAATAGTCTAAAGTCTAAAGTCTAAAGTTTAAAGTTGTCGTGTGTTTGACGATTTTCTGGTGATTTCTGGCGTTACTTCGCGTAAAATTCAACATCATGATGCGGAACGTTATTTTCCTTCTCCTTTTTTTCGCGTGCTGTACCAGCAAACAAAAGGAACAATTGCCCATCATATACTCCACTGAAGCGGGTGCGATCGGCGGTTATGATCCTGTCGCATTTTTTACAGAGCAACAACCTGTTAAAGGAAGTAATGACTTTACTTACACCTGGCAGACGGTTACTTGGTATTTCTCAACCGCCAACAACCTGGAGGCCTTCAAAGCAGCACCCGAAAAGTATGCGCCTCAATATGGCGGCTACTGTGCCTACGGCACTGCCAACGGCCATCTCTCCCCTACCCAACCCGAAACGTGGACAATTCTGGATGACAAACTCTACTTCAACTATAACATGAAAGTAAAGGAGAAGTGGGCTGGGAACCAGAGAAACTACATCGAGCAAGCAGACAAGAACTGGCCAGGGCTGAGCGGAAAGTAGTCTGGAAGTTACAGGTCCCAGGAAAGCAGGTTGCAAGGATGAAACGAAGCGCCAACTGTTAGCTTGAAACCTGCGACCTGCAACCTGAGACTATTTTACACCACTGGCATTTCTCCCCAATGGACCAATGCTTACTTTGTGGCCTCTACTAACAAAAGTCATGAAAAAATTCATTCTGTTTCTGCTGATCGGCACACCTTTACTGTGCCTATCCCAGGCGTCCTACTTCTATCCAACAGCTACTGCTTTTAACAAGAACATCCCCACTCCGGAGGCGTTCCTTGGGTATGCTATAGGCTCACATCACACCCGTCATGACAAGATTGTAGAGTATTTCAAACTACTGGATCAACTTTCGGACCGGTTCATCGTGGAAGAAATCGGGCAAACCGTTGGTCACCGGGTACAGATCGTAGCCAAGATTACTTCACCGGC
>JANNAZ010000204.1:0-3826 GCA_031384895.1 Cyclobacteriaceae bacterium
GATAAGCCTGCTCTTGATCCCTTTAAGTTGAGCGGCCTGAAAGGCTTCAAACCCCTGGGTGTCCGGAACGCGATAGTCACGCCCGCCCTGAATAATGAGGATAGGCGTGTTCCATTTATCAACAAGGTTGCTTGGATCGAACATACTGTAAGATTTCTGGGCAGCGGCATTACTTTTGTCCCAGTATGAACCGCCATAATCCCAGTTGACAAAGAAGAGCTCTTCCGTACTGCCATACATGCTCTTAAAATTAAAGATGCCATCGTGAGATATAAATGTCTTGAACCGGTTGTTGTGGATGCCGGCCAGATAAAACACAGAATACCCGCCATAGCTTGCACCGACGGCCCCTAACCTTGCCTTATCTACAAAGGGCTCTTTGGCCATCGCATCAATCGCAGAGAGGTAGTCGTCCATCACTTGCCCACCGTGATCTTTACTGATTTTTTCATTCCACGCGACACCATGTCCCGGCATACCTCGGCGGTTTGGGGCAACAATGATATAGCCTTTGGCCGCCATCAACTGTAGGTTCCAGCGGAAGGAATAGAATTGCGTAAGCGCTGACTGGGGACCGCCCTGACAGTAAAGTAGCGTCGGATATTTCTTGCTCGCATCGAAACCCGGAGGATAAACAACCCACACAAGCATCTGCTTGACGTCAGTCATGGCCACCATTCGTTTCTCCACCTTGCTCATGGTCACCGATGCATAAGCTGCGTCGTTGACATGTGTGAGTTGTGTCAGCTGCCCGTTGCTGAGGTTGACGGTATACAGTTCGGCGGCATGGTTCATGTCCGTGCGTGAGACTAGAAGGGTGTTGCCAGACTGGCCACCAATTGAAGCAATATCAAACTCGCCTTTGGTAATTTGTTTTACCTGCGGCACCTTTTTGCTGATGCCTGGATCTTCGATTTCAAACAGTTGAACCGTTCCATCAATGGCTGCTGTGAAGAATATCTTCTTTCCATCAGAACTCCATGCATAGGAAGCTACTGATTCATCCCAGGCTTGGGTAAGGTTGGTTGTAACCGAACCGGTACGAACAATGATGTCGTTTTTGTCGGCCTCATAGCCGTCCCGTTTCATACTCAACCAGGCGAGAGACCCTGTGGCAGAGAAGGAGGGGCTTGTGTCAATGCCCATCATGCCTTCTGTGATATTGACCGTGTTTCCTGTGGCTACATCATATGCGTAGAGATCCGTGTTGGTGCTGACGGCATACGGAGTGCCGGATTTCTTTTTTGCCACATAGATAATTCTCTTGCTATCGGGGCTCCACACATAATCTTCATCACCTCCAAAAGGCTTCTGTGGAGTGTCGTATGGCTCGTTGGCCATGATGTCTTTACCTTCTCCCACTGTGCCATTTACAACAGGGTGAACAAAGACATGGTTAAAAGCGCCATCCTCCCAGGTATCCCAGTGTCGGTAATTCAGCCCATCGTAAACCTGGACGTTAGACTTTGAAAGCTCAGGGTAGAAATCACTGCCAAAGACATCCTGGATCTTTACCTCCTTGTGACTGAAAGCGCTCTTCCCGTCAGGGGAGATGTTTTTATCGGAGGGCAGGTTGCCTGGGCCCGGTATTTCGACTGGGGATCCGCTCAAAAGAGAAACGCTGTAGGTTTTCCTACTGGGCTTGTTCTCATCGACATTGGGTGTGCTGACGGAATAGATTACCTGCTTTCCATCTGTGGAAATACCCAATGCGGATACTCTGCCTAGCTGCCAGAGCAATTCCGCGGTCATCGGGTTTTGGCTGAGCACAGAGCCATTAATAAACATTGACAAGCAAAGGAACAGGGTACTTTTCTTCATCAGGATTCAGATATAGTATGGGTGGATAATTCAATGTACGGAGTTTGGCGCAATTGGTAAACCTGATCGTATTTGTGGGGAATTCCATCGCTCTACGATTTCGGCTGTAAGGCCGATGGCAATCGGGGTTCTCTACTAACTATGAAGTAAAAATTCAGTAATATCCATCTAACTACTTAATAATTAGGTAGTAACATGTAATCATCATAATGATCGGTTTCTCCAATAAAAGGGGATACCTTAACACTCCCTACCACCAAACAACTAAAAAATGAAGACCCTGATATCAGCGCTATTGCTGTTATTTTCGATTAACCTGTATTCGCAGAACGATGACGCTCTCATAAAATCGGCCTATACTGGAGATCTCGCAGCTGCTAAACAGTTGGTCGAAGCAGGTGCCAATGTAAACTACAAGAATGCAGCAGGGCAGACCCCGCTTTCTTTGGCCTACCTCTTCCCTGAGATTACAGAGCTCTTGTTGAGCAAAGGTGCCGACGCGAACGGCGGTGACTATCCCGCCCTCGTTGCTGCTTCCCGCTACTATTCAGTGGATGTTATAAAGATGTTGCTAAAAGCGGGAGCTGATGCGAATAAGATCGCAGTGATCAAAGTTGATCTGGCGACGGGGGTGAGGAAAGCACTCGAGGATGAGAAGGCGAAGGGAAAGAAGGGTAACAAGTATCTGGTCAAGGCCTATGAGGACCAACTCAAAGCGATGGGGAACGCAACCACCATTACCTATTCGGCACTTCAGAATGCGGTAGGCAACACAAACTGCAAAGAGTGTGTTGAATTACTGCTCGGCGCCGGCGCCAAAACTGATTTCAAGAGCTCAATTACAGGCGGAAACATTGTCCATGAAATTGCTTTTACGTGGGTTCCCGTCGAGCAGCGTGCTGCTGCTATTCAGACTAGTATACCTTACTATGAGCAGGCTGGCATGGCCATCCCGGAATGGTACAAGAAATTGGACATTACCAGCATGGGAAACGCCAACGATATTGTGAGAATGCTCAAAGACAAAGGAGCGAATATGGAGGGACTTGACAACAACAAGTGGACGCCTTTGATGTGGGCTGTACGACAGCCTACGCCAAATGAAGAAATCATCGACGCGCTTGTAGCAAGCGGGGCTGACATGAAAGCGACTGGCCTGAACAATGACCCCACGGAGTTTGTAAAAGAAACGGCCGATCCGGAAAAAATCAAAGTTCGATTTGACTTCCCCCGCGAGGGGAGAAGTTCAAATGGATCTGGCTACAGCGCTAACATGGAATTGTTGAATCCAAAACCCAAGCGTGTAGCATTAATCAGTTACTATTTGTACGACCCCGGAAAGGGAAAGGTAACAGGTGGCGCACAGAGCGCCATGGTGTCGGCATCCGTTTGGAGAACCCCCGATGGCATCGGGCAAGTTCAAGTCGATGGGTTCTATAAAAAGAGCATCGACGCATTGAAGAAATCCTTCATGGACAATGGCATTAGCCTGCTTACGCCATCTGAGTTCCTGGATACAGATGAGAAAATTGACTATTATTTCAATTTTAGCCAAGAGTCGGCCAAGAAGGAAAAGACTTCGATCACTAAACGGAATGCCACCGGAGGATTTATCTCTGAAGTCGCCAGTGCAACTGTTTCTACCCTGAAAGTTTCACCTTATGGAAAGGGTTACCGGCAGTTCTTCGTAGCTAACGAGGGAGATGATGAATCCCAGCTCAGCAATTTTCAAAGCGGGATATTTTCTTCCAACCGTAAATTGACATCAAGCCTCGGCAATGAACTGGCTAAAGGCCTGGGCGTGGATGCTGTGGTAGTGGTGTACATCTGCACCCGCAAGCTGAAGCAATATAAGGATGACTTTGGAGTCAACGCGGTAGTGACCATGATGCTGGGTCCAAACCCCGGGCGGGACGCGGGCTCTGACCCTGAGGCAAAAAACCTGGGCCAGTTCTATTGCGGGACAAGAACATACTACAGTTCTCCCGTCATCTTCAAGGACGGC
>JANNAZ010000211.1:0-5641 GCA_031384895.1 Cyclobacteriaceae bacterium
CAGCCAAATCCTGTACCGCATTTCCCACCGACTTGAACACCGTAATCTCTTTGCTGGACGATCGTCCCTGTTTCTTTTTGGCAATCACCTCACCGAGTTCGGCGTGAATGCAATCGAAGGTAAGAAGCCCTTCAGCGATGGGCATAGCTACTTCGCCAGCCTCATGTAAAGCGGCCTCGCGTTGATCGACGATCAGTTTACATGCTGATATAATATCAACACCGAGTTCTCGCATCTTGGGTTTAAAAGAACCCACCGCATTGATATGTACTCCAGGCTTCAGCACTTCTCGGGTAAACAACGGAAGGAGGGAAGTGGTGGCTGTGCAGATAACATCGGCGGCAGATAAATTAGTTTGACTGCCTAGTGACTCACAGGGTAAGGAAAGGTACTCCGAAAGTCGCCGGCAAAAGTCCGCTTCACGCTCGAGCGAGGTCCCCTTGACAAGTATCTTTTTAATGGGCCGGACAGCAATCACACCCGCAGCCTGTGTCCACGCTTGTGCACCGGTACCAAAAATAGCGAGTATGGAGGCGGAAGGAAGCGCGAGTACTTCGGTCGCGAGGCCTGACGCGGCACCTGTTCGCAATGCCGTGACTGCGCCCGTGTCGAGTAAGGCAAGGGGAGTTCCGTCACTTGCGCTCATGACCATCATTCTCCCCTGAATTGCCGGCATGGGATGTTGATTTCCTGGAAATAAACCAACCATTTTCAATCCGAATAATTTCCAGTCGGGTGAGTAGGATGGCATAAACAGTGCCAGCCCATGCATATCCTGTGTCTCCAACACTGTGCGCAAAGGCACAACAACTTTTCGTGCACTCAACAGCAGAAACGCCTCCCGCATCAGACCGATTGCGGTGGGCATGTCTACTTGTTCGATATCAGCTGCTGAGAAGGTGACCATGGGAGAGTCTAAAATTCAGGGTTCAAGGTTCCGGGTTCAGGGTTCAAAGTTCTGGGTTCTGCTAAGCACCGGCAAATCGTTGGAGTAATCCCAAATTCAATTCGTGTTTGCCTGCGAACCTGATTTTTTCAGGCACGATACGGAGTTTCCCGGCGAGCTGATCAAATTCCTGAATCCGTTCTGGAATGAGGAACGGATCCTGATCGCCGATTACCATATAGGTTTTCTTGGTTGACAGAATTCGGCTTCCTTTTTCGAAATCTATATCTGGCGGAAAAAGACCAGCCCACAGTATCATTCGATCAAATGAAGGGCTTCCATCCACGGCCCATCGGCACAGTGTTGCGCATCCCTGAGAAAAACCGAATAGCGTTACAGGAATGTTGGATGCGGCTGCAACTTCTTTGTCATAGACGGCATCCAGGTAGCGTACATAATTGTCGATGTCCATCTGGCGGTTCTCACGCGTCATCCAGCTTGCGCCTACTTTATTATCTGCCCGCCCTGAGTTGGTAAGCTCGGACAAGTAATAGCGCGATAACCCTTCCGGAGCGATCAGAAAAATATCTTGGGTAGTAAGGGGCTCGAACTTGCGGAGGAAGTATTGCGCCAGCTGCCCGTAGCCGTGCAAGACAACCCAGATCTGGCGTGTGCTGGCGCTCAGCGTGCCGGCAGTAAAGTATCGTGCATCAAAATGGAAACTGGTTTTCTTCTCCTCCATATTCGCGATCAGTCCTTCAAATGACCGGAGTCGAAGCTGAGGGGCAGCAGCACTGAAGCTGAAGCGCAGAGTGTCCATTTGTTGTCTTCCAGCATAATCATTTCTATCGGGCTTCCCTGGCGAACTTCAAATTCGCGAATCACCTGCCGGCAAGCGCCACAAGATGTCGCGTTGACCAATTCCTTGTGGTTTTTCTTGTGCGCGACGACGGCCATCTTCTTAATGATTTTTCCCGGGTGCTGGGAGGCGGCGGTGTACAGCGCCACACGTTCGGCACACATGCATAGGGGGTAGGCGGCATTTTCCTGATTGGAGCCTGGTACCAGCGTTCCATCATCGAGGAGCAAAGCGGCTCCGACATAGAATTTGGAATAAGGAGCGTAGGCGGTGTGTGTGGCCTCCTTGGCTTTATGAACCAAGTATTTGGATTCCGCATCGAGATCCTCCAGATTAGAAAAGAACGATAAACCCTTCATAGCAGTCTGTTTAAGGTCGTTGTTGAAAGTTAAACCATTCCGCCGAAAATGGGAAATGAATGCCAAATTGAGGATAAATTGCAGTAAAATCAGATTGTATGCGATCCATTTTAGTTCTGGGTGCCGGCCGTTCTTCTTCTGCGCTGATCGATTACCTTCTTTTGCAAGCGTCGGATCGGAATTGGAATGTCACAGTTGGAGATGTGTCGGAAGCGGCAGCACGCGAGCGCGTGGGTAAGTCACCTCATGCCAAAGCAATTCAGTTTGATATTCAACAGGAATCTTCCGCAGCGATCATTGCCGATTGTGATCTCGTTGTCTCGGTGTTACCGGCAATCTTTCATCCAGTCGTCGCCAAGAAATGCCTTGAGTTCGGAAAGCATTTATTGACGGCCAGCTACGTTTCCCCGGAGATGAGATCGATGGATGAAGAGGCTCGGAAAAAGGGACTTTTATTTCTGAATGAATGTGGGCTTGACCCGGGCATCGATCACATGAGCGCGATGCAAGTGATGGACCGCATCCGGGAGGAAGGCGGTGAGCTGTATTCTTTTGAATCCTTCACGGGAGGCCTGATTGCACCGGAGACAGATCCTGAAAATCCCTGGCGCTATAAGTTTACCTGGAATCCACGTAATGTGGTGATGGCCGGACAAAGTACCGCAAAGTATCTCCAGGAAAAGCAATACAAATACATTCCCTACCAACAGTTGTTTAAGCGCATCACTCCGGTTAACGTGCCAGGCTACGGTCAATATGAAGGATATGCTAATCGTGATTCACTGAGCTATCGAACATTGTATGGATTGGAAAATATCTCTACCATGCTGCGGGGCACACTTCGCAACGAGGGATTTTGCTCTGCCTGGGATGTGCTGGTGCAGTTGGGATGCACAGATGACACCTATTCGATGGAGGCGGTTAGTCAAATGACGCACCGGATTTTTCTGAATTCGTTTCTGGGATACCATGACTCGCAACAGCTTGAGGAAAAAGTGTCAAAGCAAGTTGCGGTTGCTATGAATGGGCCGGAGATTCAGCGTTTGCGTTGGTCCGGCTTATTTGAGGAGACATCTGTGGGACTGAAAGAAGGGACGCCTGCGCAGATTCTTGAGCATATTCTCAACAAGAAGTGGAAACTGCAACCACAAGACCGCGACATGATTGTGATGTGGCACCGTTTCAAGTTCCGTAAAGGGAACAGCGATCATGAAATTCAAGCGACGCTCGTGGCAAAAGGAGATGACGCCATTCATACAGCCATGGCCAAGACGGTAGGGCTTCCGTTGGGGATTGGAGCGAAGCTTGTGCTGGAGGGTAAAATTAAATCGCACGGCGTAGTTGTTCCCGTGACGCGCGAGTTCTATGATCCGATTTTGACGGAACTCAAAGGTCTGGGAATTGAGTTGCAAGAGCGATTGATCTCTTAGTTTTTCCCTTCACGATAAATAGTTCGGAAAGTGTGATTGATCTTCGCGCACATTTACCTCATTTTCGATAATTAGGATCCGCTCTCTTTTGATTTGCCTGGTGCGGCGAGGCGTGATGAGATAAGGCAGCAAAGATTAGAGGAGGCTGGATTCAAGGTGATTCGGTTTACCAACGACGAGGTTCTTAACAAAATGGAAAGCGTAGTGAAAAAGATCGAATCGATTATTGAGGAGATTGAGAAGGTGGGGGGTGTCGTCATCCCTTTGAGGGAAAGGGGAATTGCCTCTCCGTCCTCCCCCTCGGCCCCCTCAAGGAGCGGGAGCGCTCCCATGGACTAAGTTTTCCCTCCCCTCCAAACTTAAATTACGATAACTCATCCGCGTCATCCTCCTCTCTCTTTTCTACCAACTCAATCGTTGTTTCTTTTCTCATCGGCTCCTCGCGGGGAAAGATTGGAACAAGTGCTATTCCCACAACAGCTAGCAACAAGAACAAGACTAACACGATGGCTCGGAAGACCGTTTTAAATGTTTTCATAAATAGATGAATAGCACGTTAAGACGTGCAGTTGACATGCTGGAAATGTTGATTGACTACCGGTCAGGCCGGCACTGAAGAATCAGATGGAGTGTGGATCTGAATTTTCGGGTGATCTGCGTGCAAGAAACAGAAATCGCTGCGAGCGCTCAGGAATTGGATGAGCCTTATTGCGAACAAGGGCTAGTGCTGTAGTTCTTTCGTGGAACTGAATCAGTCCTTCAACGCAACAAGTTTCTTGGTAAGGATAGCATAATGACGAGGTGCCAAAAAAATGGTATTGCTTTGGCTGAATTTGATTTCTTGAAGTGACTAGTTCAATTCGAGGGTCCCGCCTGAACGAATCTCCCATTGGTGATGCCGGAGAGAACGCCACGGAGGAGACAGCAAGCAAGCTGAATAATAACCACCTTGCAATTGGGCTCCATCGAAGGTCTTTTTGGCTGTTCATCAAGTCTTCAAATGTACATTACCAGATTTGGGAATACAATTTTCAGATTTCCTTGCTTGCCTCGTATTCGTGATCAATCTCCAACTCATCCCCCTCCGCAGCAGCTACCGCCAGCTCATCGCACCGTTCGTTCTCTGGATGTCCGGCGTGGCCCTTGATCCATACGAACTTCGGCTCAAGTTTTTTATGAATCGTTATATAGCGTTTCCATAAATCCGGATTCGCTTTCTTTTTAAAATCTTTTTTCTCCCATCCCCAGATCCATCCTTGCTTGACTGCCTCCACGACGTACTTGGAGTCAGAATAAACGGTGATCGGGATCCCTCCTTTTGTAATTGCTTCCAGGCCGGCGATTACAGCCATCAACTCCATCCGGTTGTTGGTAGTTAACCGATAGCCTCCACTAAGTTCTTTGACGTGCGTGCCAAATTTAAGAATCGCACCGTACCCACCTGGTCCGGGATTTCCTTTTGCAGCGCCGTCGGTGTAGAGTCGGATCATTCACCTGTTAATTTTAGGATACTTCTTTCTGCTGCTTGGGGAATCTGCAAACCGGCCTTAGCGTCTTTGCGTGAACTGGTGCTTCCATCCATACGCAAGTCAATCTGTTAAAATAGATTGGTCTTGAAAATCTTGACTGCAATCGAGAGGAGGATGACCCCGAACACTTTGCGAAGAATGACAAAGCCGGATTTCCCGATCTTTCTTTCCAGCCAGGAGCTACCCCGCAGCACAATGTAAACAAAGACAGAGTTGAGGACGATACCTATGAGGATATCCGACTCGCTAAAAACTGCGCGCAGTGACAAGATAGTAGTAAGCGTTCCAGCCCCGGCAATTAAGGGGAATGCGATAGGAACAATGGACCCGGTGCCTTTTGCCTCCGGATCGTCTTTTATCAACGTGATGCCCAGAATCATTTCCATTGCGATGATGAACATGACAATTGAACCAGCCACGGCAAAGGACCCAATGTCCAGTCCAAAGAGGTTGAGGATCGACTGACCCAAGTAGAGAAAGACGACCATGAGTGCCGCAGCAATCAGCGTGGCCCGTTCTGCGTAAATGCGCCCTTCCCGCTGACGGATAAGAATGACGAACGGAATCGAACCCAGGAT
>JANNAZ010000303.1:0-4955 GCA_031384895.1 Cyclobacteriaceae bacterium
CTCCCCGCTGGCGCTCCAGGTGAGTCCACATGCGCGTAAGCCGGGGCAATAAATATTGGTTCATGGCCAGCTCAACCTGGGTGCGTGCCTGTGCCGACTGGGCGCGCATGACAAAGATGTCCAGGATGAGAAGGCTTCGGTCGTAGACACGAACCTTCATTTCCTCTTCACCCGCATTGAATTCTTTTTCCAAATTTCGAAGCTGGCTGGGGCTGAGGTCATCATCAAAAATGACATTCCCTACATGCTCTCGGTCTACCAGCTCTTTGATCTCCGCCAGCTTGCCTTTACCCACAAACGTCCGGACATCCGGATGGGGAAGGTGCTGGATGAACTGCTTAAGGGTTGTTATTCCTGCTGTTTCGGCCAAAAAAGCCAGCTCCTCCAGGTGCTCCTGAACGAGTTCTTCGGGCTCCCGGCCGGGCGTTACAGCGATTAGTACGGCGCGCGCTTTTAAGGCTGATTTGTTAGTCATATAAATTGGCTTCAAACTTACCCCATAATTGCTCCACGGGTTTTTAAGAAGGTTACTTTTATTTAGTTTTAGGGGATTTATTACTGAAATACCGGCGTAAAAGGTCTTTAGTTGGCTTCATGAAAGTTGCAATCGTCCTCAATACCTCCTGGAACATCTATAACTTCCGGATGAACTTCGTCAATGCCTTGGTTAAGAAGGGTTATGAAGTACATACCATTGCACCTGAAGACCCCTATACCCGCTATCTTCAAAAGGCAGGTTGCCACCACCACGCGGTTCGCATGGACAGCCGGGGAATCAATCCGATAAAAGATTTTGCACTCATTTTGGAATTGCGTGGGATTTATAAGAAGATCTCGCCTGATATTATTCTTCACTATACAATCAAGCCGAACATTTACGGTTCAATTGCAGCCGCAATGCTTGGTATCCCTACAGTTAATAATGTGTGTGGATTGGGGACGGTTTTCCTTCGCCAAAACGTACTGTCTAAAATCGCTATTTTGCTTTATCGCTGGTCGTTCCGGTTTCCCAAGAAAGTCTTCTTCCAGAATCCGGATGACCGGGATTTGTTTGTAACCAAGGGGTTGGTTCCTGCATCTGTTGCTGACCTCCTCCCCGGTTCCGGAATTGACTTAAAGCGGTTCACACCCAGCCCTTTTTCTCGGAACAATAAATTTACTTTCCTTCTCATTTCCAGGCTCATTACTGACAAGGGCATACTTGAATATGTAGAGGCCGTCAAACGAATGAAGGCACAAGGGCTTGACGCCCGCTTTCTGGTACTTGGAGCTAAAGACCCCAAGCACCGCCGCGGAATATCCGAGGATACCGTCCAAGGGTGGATTGACAGTAAAACCATTGAATACCTGGGCACCGCAGAAGATGTACGCCCTTTCATACAGGCTGCAGATTGTATTGTGCTGCCCTCCTACCGGGAAGGCACCCCACACACCCTGCTCGAAGCGGCGAGTTGTGGTAAGCCGATTATCGCCACGGATGTCCCGGGCTGTCATCAGGTAGTTGAAAATAACTACAACGGGCTCCTCTGCAAACTGAGGGATCCTCAGGATCTTGCCGAAAGTATGATCAAAATGAGCCTGCTGGATGACACGGCCCTGCTTCGGTTTGGCCTGAACGGCCGGCAGAAAATGGAAAGAGAATTTGATGAGTCGATCGTCATTACGAAGTATCTGGAAGCCATTTCTGAGTTTCAGAAAGCATCGTGACCCCTGGATTCGCGAGTTGACCGGAAATCGGTATTTTTACCCTTCGTTTAATACGCACCGTGAAAGGATTTCGCTTTAATACCCTGTTTGCTGCCACCCTCCTGTTTCTGGCTGGCTGTTCCTCCTACAAGCAAAATATCATGCTCAAAACACCGGAGGATTTCAAGTCCGCCGCCTTGTCAAGGGAGGTCCTCGAGACGGAACGAAATTACGTTATTCAAAAAAACGATCTCCTTCGCCTGGAGGTATATACCAATAAAGGAGAACGAATTATTGATCCAAATCCCGCCGTATCGCAACGCGATAACAACAGCTCGGCGGAAGTGAAACCGAAGGTATTGTACCTGGTTGATCTGGATGGGATTGTGAAGTTCCCTGTTATCGGAGAAGTAAAATTGGAGAACCTCACGTTGCGACAGGCGGAAGCCATACTTCAGACTGAGTACGAAAAATTCTTTAAAGATTCATTTGTTGTGCTGACGTTTGAAAACAAGCGGGTCATTGTGCTTGGTGCAGTGGGTGGCGTGGTTGTCAGGCTAGATAACCACAACGTAACGCTGGCTGAGATTCTGGCGATTTCAAAGGGACTACCCAACGATTCGAAAGCACAAAATATTCGCATTGTTCGCAAAGACCAGATCTTCTTGGTCGACCTGAGTACTACCCAGGGATTTCTTGCTGGGAACATGATTGTTGAGCCGGGCGACATTATTTACCTCGAGCCGGTCCGGAAGCCCTTTGCGGAAGGGCTACGTGATTATTCCGGGTTGGCCAGCCTTTTTATCAGTACGCTTTCTCTTATCCTTGTCATTCAAAGTACCAAATAGCTGTGGACGCGCGAACTCCTTCATCGTCGGGTAATCTGGATCAAGTCGATACGAACAAACTCGCCATGCTGGCGAGAAAGAACCTGTGGATCATCGTTTTGATATTCCTCACCACCAATCTCACTGCGTACTTGACGCTCCGATGGACAAAAGACGTATACGAATCAAGTTCCGAACTTAAGCTGGACATCAAACAGGATGCGACCGCGCTGGGAATCAAACAAATGGTGGAAGACCAGAACCGAAACATTGTGGCTGGCGAAATTGAGCAAATGCGATCCAAGCTGTTCTTCAGTCGCGTACTCGATTCGCTCGATTTGTGGGTAAGCTACTATAGCATCGGAAATGTACTGGAATTCGAAATGTATCGCGGCTCTCCTTTCCGGATCGATTACACCCTCTCAGACGAACGGTTTATGGATAAGCCGATCTATTTTGACTTTCTGGAAGGAAACCGGTACCGGGTGCAGATCGGTGATTCAGGGGACGAGAAAGAAGCCGTGCTGGGTGAGCCCGTGAATTTGCCAGGCGGATCAATTACCGCAAGCCTTTCTCCATCCGCTCACCCCGATTACAAAAATCATTTCTTCATAACCATCAACAGCCGGGGCAAACTGCTCGACTTCCTTACGAGTAACCTTAAAATAGAGCCGATCAACTTTGAGGCAAACACGATTCGTGTTTCTCTCCGGGATTTCAATCCCACGAAAGTGTATACCGTTGTGAATAAGATTGATTCGCTTTACCTCGAATACAGTAATGAGCAGAAAAACAGGGCTAATAAACAGAAAATAGAATGGCTTAATAATGAGCTCGCTCTGGTGGAAATAAAGATGCAAAATTTCGAAAACTATTTCGAGAATTTCACGCTGAAGAACAAAAGCATTAACGTTGACTCCGACTTGCGTCAAACCATCTTCATGATCAACAAGCTCGACTCTCAACGATTTGAGCTCGGCAAGCGAATCACTGAACTTGATCTTCTGACAGATGACCTTACGACAGGAAATAATTCCATGTCGTTGACTTCGCTACCCGAATTAATCAAAAAAGAAATTGAGGTATTGCAGAAACTTTCCCAAGACCAGAAGAAGCTCTCGTTGTCGTACAAGGATAACACCTTTGCCTATCAGAAAATGGAGCATGAACTGAGCTCGGCCAAAAATCAGCTTGTCAATCAGGTAAAAGAACTGAAGAAGAATTATGTCGGTTCGCTGGTGGAACTCAATCAGAAAAAAGACAGGCTGGAGAAGCAGTTTGCCTCTATGCCTGAAAAAGGGACTCAGTATTCCAAGAATCAACGATTTTACAAGCTGTATGAAGAGTTCTACCTGAGTATGATGCAGGCGAAGGCAGAGTTTGAAATAGCGCAGGCTGGAAGCACTCCGGATTTCAAGATTCTCTCCTCAGCAACACTCTCTCCTGACCCGGTCGCGCCGAACAGGCTTATGATTCTTGGGATTGGTTTCGTCGCCGGACTACTCCTGAACTTCTTCTTTATTGGACTGGTGTACCTCATCAACAATAAAGTGACTGGCATTCATGAGATTGAAACTGCAACACGCGTTCCCATTCTGGGCGTCATCCCCGAAATGCGAAACAACATATCAAGCCCATTCTACATCGTCGACCATCCGCGCTCTGTGGTGAGCGAGGCCATTCGCACACTGCGCACTAATCTTGATTTCTTCACCTCGTCGAATGCAAAGAAGGTCATCGTGATTTCCTCTACTGTTTCAGGTGAAGGCAAGTCCTTCCTGGCCATGAACCTGGGCGGGATCCTGGCGCTATCCAAGAAGCGGGTCATCCTTATTGACTTGGACATGCGCAAGGCCAAGACAGCAGTTCATCCAAACTATGATCCAAGCAAGGGCGTAAGTTCTATCCTCATTCATCGGAATACGGTGGCAGAGTGCGTGATCAAGACATCTGTAGATGGATTTGACTTTATCCCCTCCGGCGTCCATCCTCCCAATCCATCGGAACTGCTGCTCAATGGCGAGTTCGAAGACCTGCTTAGCCAATTAAGGACCACATACGATTACATTGTCATTGACACACCCCCTGTGGGACTTGTGACTGATGGTATCATGGCGATGAAACGCGCCGACCTGTCTATTTATGTCGTTCGGGCCAACTATTCCAAAAAGGAATTTCTCAAAAACATCGAACGCATTGTGGCGATTAACAAACTGACCAACGTAGCGGTCGTTCTTAACGCCTTACCCAGCAACGGCAAAACGTATGGGTACGGCTACTATCAGGAAGACGGCGTCGAAAAAAATTGGCTGAAGAAACTTTTCCGTTCCTAGTGTTCTCGTTCTTCAGCAAGCAAAGTACCATCCCCACCGCGCTGGTGACGGATTTGCATTCTCATCTCATTCCAGGAATTGATGACGGCGTAAAGACTGTAACGGAGTC
>JANNAZ010000271.1:0-6967 GCA_031384895.1 Cyclobacteriaceae bacterium
CCGCTAAGGGGTATGCCTATCAATAGGTTCGTATTGACCCAGCTCAGAACAGCGCCTGCCACGTTGCTGCTCAACGGTAAGTTCACACTGGCTCCTGGACAGAATATCTGTGCTCCCACCGCGCTCACCACCGGCTCCGGATTCACCGTGATCGTAAATGTCTGCTGCGTGCCTGAACATACCGGCGCAGCTCTCTGCGGAGTTACCGTGATAGTGGCCACCACGGGTACAGCTCCTAAATTGACTGCCATGAAGGCCCCGATGTTACCCGAACCGCTCGCTGCCAAACCTATCGAGGGCGTATCATTTACCCAATCGTATGTAGCCGCTGTACCAGTAAACGTAATGGCAGTAGTCATCGTCCCACGGCATAACACCTGGTCGGCAGGATCATTAACCGTAGGCAGCGCAACACTTGTCAGATTCCCATATGAAATTGTTCCATTTGCATCTGCATCCCCAAAGACTGAAAATGTTCCACCAGCACCTGGAAGTCTTAAAATATCACCTGAACTGGCAGTAGAAATTGCCTGAACACCAAGACCCACTATGGCAAAATTATCTAGTGCAACCCCTGGATCTGAAGAAGTCAGGTCAAGTGTTAGTGTTGAAGAGGAAGTTAGAACAATGGAATTGACGGTAATATTTACCGAAGGAGTCACAGTAGGCGTTACCGTGAAAATGAAGTTAGTTGGAGCGGTAAGGACAAAAGTGCCTGTCTCTCCCCCCACGGCACCGAAATCGGTAGTGGTCGTTTCTGCGACCGTAATGTTACCCAAAATAACGGTTGAACCCCCTACACACAGGTTGGCAGCTGTCGCTGGAGTAACTGTAGTTTGGGAAATGGCAGGCGTAGCAGCAAGGACTCCAAGAAGAGAAATCAAGAAAAAATAGAATCTTCCCTTATTGGGTAAAAGTCTCTGCATATGGGGTACTAGCCAACTAATAGGTAAATATGCCTAAAACATCAAAAGTAACCCAATTTTAGGACCCTTTGCCCTATTATTCGAACTTTCCTGCACCGCTTACTTTAACGACAGTCAGCTTAAATTCCCCGGCGTCCGGCCGTCCGGTACGCATGGTTCCAATCAGGACAAGCCGGCCATCGGGCAACTCTTGAATGGACCCACAGTTGTCCAGGCCTTCTCCACCAAAAACAATAGGCGTACTCCAGGCTAGCGACCCATCCTTGTACACACGGGTCAATACCCAGTTTTGATTACTATCAAACCCATTTTCGTTGGCCAACACATAGAATCCGCCTTGCCCCGAGGGAAAAACAGAGGATCTTTCTGGCAACCCATTCCCCAGGTTTACAGAAAGAGTTTTCTCATAAAAAATATCTCCAGGTGGGACCGCGGTGACAGGACCTGGCTTAAATCCCAATGAGCCAGGCGTCCGTATTTCAGAAATAAAAATATCGGAGCTCGAAGCGCTATTTTGTGACAGTCCTCCAAGAAAGTATCCTACTGGAGAAATACAGGCCGAACTAAGCTTTTCATCTCCTGATGAAGTGCCAGGATAAATTTGATCCGCGGTAGCATCTCCATTAGCCCCAAGGGGGAATACCCAAAAATTGTAGTTCACCACACTCTGACCTGGCGGTGGACTATTTGTGTAACCAAAAACGTGAAACAGGGATGGAGAGACCTGATAGATTTTCAATGAGGCATCATCTGCATAGTACCCATACGTCTGGGTCCAACTGCTTGGATATATGGTCAAATCGGTAAACACCCTGATCTTCAAGGCATCATGGGTATCCGCTTGTCCTGCAATAACTGGTTTGGAGTAAACAGTGGTAGCTGTAGTTGATCCGGCGATCAGAAAACCATCATTCGTTTCTGTAACTCCGGCTGCATCTTCATCGCCGGCGGTAGGCGCGCCAAAAGAATCGCGAACAGGTAATACAGCGCTGTCAATTTTTACTCCATCTGTTGTTAATGTCATAATCATGACATCCCGATCTGTTGGCGATTTGTAGGAATTGCCGACTAATACGATTTGATTCGAGGAGGTTAATTCGATATCGCGTGCCTCCTCATTATTCAGTCCTCCGAACTCCTTCTCCCAGAATACATTTCCCTTGGGATCGATTTTGACCAGGTACCATTGGGTCCCTTTCGTGGGAACTGTCAGTCGGGTGGTGCCAAACAAGATCATATTTCCATCCGGAAGAACTACAAAATCCTGTCCGGTCTGATCGCCACCCGTTCCATAGAACTTAACAAAATACGACTTGTTCGGGTCTTCGATACTTACGGAAGAATCGCATCCAGTCAGAAAAAAGGCTACACTTATGGAAATGACGATGTACTTCATTTGGCTTTCCCTTCTTCCTTTCTGATCGAGCGCGCTACACTCTTGGTCCTGGCGTGTTTCACTTTTCTTGGATTGTACAACGGTTTGACAAACCCAAATGACATAGATAAATTGTCCATCCGGAATAAGTCACTTATGTAATGATAGCGTGTCACGTTAGCGGACAAGTAATTGTTTGGGTTCCCAATCTGCTGTGGATCTATGGTTGACGGATCCTGATAGTATATCTTTGATTCGTTAGCCAGGTTGCTCAATCCGGCCATGTAACGAAAGTCAACAAAGACAAAATTCTTTCCCATCTTATATCGGATACCTGCACCAACTAGCCAAGATCGATTGAGTTTATTTCGCTGGCTCGTCACACTTTCACTGGGGCCTTCAGACACCAGTTGCGATCCCGTTGACTTATTATCAGTGTATGTAAATTGATTTGATGCAGACAGCAAGTAGTTACCTGCTACCCCGACATAGCCAAAGGGCCGAATTTTATCAGTTAACGAAAAGCTATATTTTGCATAAATAGGAACATCCAACCACAGTTGACTAGCCTGAATGTTTGTCTCGTCTGTATTGACTCCACTTGTCAGTATTCGCTGATATCCCCGGCTTGAAAAATCAGCCTCAATGCAAACGCTAATGTTGTCATTGATATTCCAATCCATGCCCCCGCCCAACTGAAACCCAAGACGCAACGGGTTTTGGCTGGATATACCATAAGGCTCCGTAGAGATAGAATAAATGCTACGAAAGAAAGATGCATTCAGGCCAATTCGAAAATGTGGCGTAAAAATGGGAGTTGCGGTATACTGCTTGCTCAGGTATACGATATCAATTGGGTCATCTTTTTCGTTCGGAACATATTCTGGATCTGCCCGCAACAATTTCAGGTAATTATCACCCGCTGCATTGGGATCGTCGAGAATGAGATAGGACTGGCACAGGACAAGGTAGGCACGAACAAGCTGTTCTTTGGAAAGTCGGGAACTTGTTAGACACTCCTTGAGAATTGAAGGTATGGAATAAAAGTGGCCGGCGCTGAACTCTGACTCTGCATGACTCAGTTGCTGATCACAGTCAACATCGGTTTGTGCCGCAGTCTGTCCGTATCCCGAAAATGTCGAAACAAAAACGATCAACGAGGCAAGCAGTGTTCGAAATCCGACCATCAGAAGTCGCTAATCAATAAACTTTGACAAGTGGCTTCATAACCTATTCTATTAGCCACATAAATATCCCACTCGCCTTTTGTCATGTTGCGTTTCAGCTTGGGGCAAATCTGCTCAGCCAGCATCTTGGGGTCCGTAGGCCAAACGCGCACTTCACCGTTATTACAGGAAGCCAGGAGGTAGTCAGATCCTTCGGCGAAAGCCAGCCGCCAGATATTCCCGTTGTTATTGTCCATCACGATGGGTAGGTCATCTTCATGGTCAACAACCCACATTTGGAGTTTCTTGTCATACCCTGCGCTGGCCAATAACAACCCATCCGGGCTAAACTCCACGTCGGAAACCCCGGCGTTGTGCCCACGCATTTCTTTGATCGTCTCCAAGGTGACGTAATCGATCAGCTTGACAGATCCGCGCCAGGTAGAGTCTTTTGCATCACCCGTATACCCTACCTCTTTGAATTCTGTGCCATAGGCCAGAACCGTACGCGAAGGGTGGAACGCGACAGACAATACCCGCACATGATTCAAGGATTCATCCCGCTTCAGTTCAAAGGTGTTTGTTGTGAGATCCAGCATGATCAATTGCCCCGAGGAAGAGACAGCCGCAAGGAGCTTCCCATCGTGGTTGATATCGATTGACTTGATATCATACGGAAGCTTGGTCAAAATGCGGCTTTGGCCAGTGACCGGATTAGTCAACCGCACAGTATGATCTGCACCAACTGAAATAAATCCGGAGTTATCGGGCAAAAACTTTATGTCGACTACAAAACCCCTATGCCCGCGTACGTTTGTCGGCTTCTCGCCGGGTGCGCCAAGGTTGAATATTTGAATGGCCGAAGAGTCGCTTCCGTTGACCAGATACTTTTCATCTGGGCTTAACGCCAATACCCTATTGGGGTACGGATTAAAGTCTACCAATTCATCGGCAGTTAGATTCAGGTAATCACCCTTAAAAATGCGGCCATCATTACCGGTTGTATAAAATGAAGCACTCTTCTTTGAGACCGATAGGGCAAACATCTTATTCTTCAAGTTGCCCGGGACTTTAGCACGGTTATAGTTCAAGTCGTTAGAGAGCTTTGCGACTGAATAGTAAAGTCCATTAAAGACATAGGGGTCATATTTCTTCCCTCCATATTTTGTATGATATAAATACCCTTGCATTGCCAGGAGGCCCGCAAGAGATGGATCGGTCATGGTTACTGATTTAGCCTCCATCGACTGGGCGATTGCAAGATAAAGTAATCCGTTGGCCCGATCGCGTTCGTGTGTTGCTATGGTGGTTTGCTGCTGGGCTAGCTCCCGCTGAACTATTTCCTTTCCCTGAGCATCAAGGGCCAACTGCTCTTGCCGCTGGGCATACCGCAAGGCCTTCTCAGCTTCTGCGCGGGCGAGCACCGCTACCTGATAGCTAGAGTCAGCCCGCTTGAGTGCACGTTCTGTTGCCGCCTTGCTTAGAAGCGCATCTTTTCGGGCCTCCTCTGCTTTGTCGCGGGCCAAAATAGCATCCTCTTCCGCGAGCAATGCTTTTGTCTCTTTTTGCTTAGCCAATTCGGCCTGCCGCTGGGCTTCGATGGATTGGGTGAATCCATAAATCATAAACAGGATAGCAATGATAGCTGCGATCCCCAACACGATTGAAAAGGCACGTGCCCGCCGCAGGGCCTGCCGCTGCAATAATTCCTGGTTCTTTAATTCAGCCTCATAAGTAATTCGACTTGTGTCCAGGAATACAATGGCCCGCTCAAAGGCAATGTCATAACGTTGTGCCCAGATCCGTGTCGGCTGCTGTTTCTTCTGCCAGTTAAGCGCAAGTTGCAGATCTGGTGGCCTCCACAATCCCGCCTTACCCGTCTGATAGAGAGCAGAAGCATCTGAAATTCGCTTGTACATCTGGGCAGATTCGGACTCTTCCTCTACCCAATTTGAAAGCCTCGTCCATATACGCATCAAGCTTTCATGAGAAAGCTCAATGCTGCTTGCCCCCGTCAAATTCACGTGACTTCCAGGCATCAGGAATGATCGTCCTGTCTTTCTGAAACAATCAACTACGTGAATTACTTCTTCTTCCGTAGCACCTGACAATTCCGCTATCACTCGCACCTTTGCAGGGCGGCGCAGTCCTTGGTTTTCCTGGTTCTTTTCGGTGATTATCTTGAACAGTACCTCAGCAATTTCCTTTTGAGAAGATGACAACTCCTCATATGCCTCATTCGCGTGAAGGGAAAGCGCTTGACTTATTCTGCCAATCGCGTTGTAGTGCCTGATATCCATGGGCTCGCCAGGCTCACGATTCGCTACCCAATAATCCCAAGTCCGCATCAACGCATGCTGCAAAATGGGTAACTGATCCTGGTTGTCGCCAATATCACTGAGAAGGCGCTTCGCCAACCGTTGGGATATTTTGCCTCCTCCAACCGCCACAGGTCCTTCAATAGCCAGTCGCTTTTGCTCGCGAGCCATTTGCGGGACCAGGTAATTGCTTTCATTGATTACCTCTGTGAGGCCAGGGAACACAGAGCATTCGCCAATAAAATCTGAACGGAGGCTTAGTGAAACATAAACGGGAACTTCTCTTTGCTTTAGGGCAGCGAGCACAAGGTTAATGAATTGAGCAGCCTCATTCATCGATTCCTCATCGGTTTCCCGGAATCGGAGGACTTCTTCAAACTGGTCGATGAGGAGGAAGAAATTCTGACTGTCGTCTCCTTTCAAGAAACTAATTACTTCGACGAGCCCGTTCGAACCGCTGCAAAGTACGGACTTGATTATTGCTTGCTGAATGGGCTTGTCTTGCGGGCTAAGCGCACCCCGGCTTTCCAAGTAACTAACGACGGCATCCGTCAAGTTGCTGATCGGAGAAGTTCCTGGCCGCATCGACAGTACTTGCCAATTGGGTCCATTCTCGGTAAGGAAACCACCAAATAAAACAGGAACAAGACCGCAGGAAACCAAGCTTGATTTACCGCTGCCGGAGTATCCCATTATCGTTACCGAACGATGCTTGGAAAGCTTTTCTAGAATCTCGTTGACCTGCCCCTCCCGACCAAAGAATAAATGCGATTCTTCAATAGTAAATGGCCTCAGTCCAGGGAATGGGTTAACTGAAGAAGGAGAAACTCCCTCTTGAATTACCTGGGCCTCGTCTACTAATTCTCCCGACTGTTGGGGATAATTAACCATTTGCTGCTGAATAGAATCAGAAATTTAGCTAATAAACTACTTACAATGATGAACCTCAATGTTTAAAAAATAGCGAATTTTCGCTTAAATCGGCATTCAGTTCAAAAAATCATTGAAATTTAGGCTATTTCAAACATATTCCAAAACGCGATCGGCCATTTTCACATTTTCGGCCATCAACTCGTATAAGTGGTCCTTACTAAGCCTTAGCAAGGAGGCTCCATCGGTTGCTACCAGAATATTGGAATTCAGAAAGCCAGGTACGGCCAGCAGTTCATCGGGGAAATGCTG
>JANNAZ010000332.1:0-3405 GCA_031384895.1 Cyclobacteriaceae bacterium
ACCAATGATAGTCCGATGCCCGTTCCCACTACCATGAGCGACTCGCTCACCTGGTGGAAGCGCTCGAAGAACTTCGAATGCTGGTCTAGGGGGATGCCGATGCCTGTGACAGAGACCCGAAGAACTAACTGTTGGCTATTGGCTGTTGGGTGTTGGCTTGATTGGGCTTCGGCCTTCACTGTGACTGCACCACTCGATGGAGTAAACTTTATAGCATTGTTGATCAAGTTGATCAGGATCGTTTCCAGCTTGTCTCTATCAAACATCGCTGGAATTGATGTTGAGGGTACCCTGATGTCCAGAGTCAGGTTCTTCTGACGGGCAAAAGACTCAAAAGAACTAGCCACAGCGCGAATGTGGGAATAGATCTCTCCCTCCGACTTCTCCACCTTCAGGCTGCCTGATTCCAGCTTGGCCAAGTCGAGGAGTTGGTTGATGAGTCTGAGCAAGAGATCCGAGTTGCGCTGCACGAGCTTGAGCCGCTTGATTACATCCGGGTCATCTTTGAATCGATCGAGGAGCGCTTCCACCGGGCCCTTGATCAGGGTAAGCGGCGTGCGGAACTCGTAGGAGATGTTGGTGAAGAAAGATGACTTCACGCGGTCCACTTCCTTGGCTTTCTCCAGTTCGAAGTGCTCTTTCTCTTGTTCTACCCTTGAAAGTCTCAGATTGGACTTCAATCGCTCACGCTGCACGACAATTCTTCTTGCAAATACCAGCATCCCAGCGCCCAGCATCCAGTACCCAGCATACGCCCACCAGGTTCGCCAGGGGGGTGGGAGGATGATAACCTTCAAGGATCGTTCATTGTCACTCCAAATGCCGTGATGGTTGGAAGCCGTAAGGCGAAATGTGTATGTACCCGCATCCAGATTTGTGTACGTTGCGCTTCTGTGCTCGGAATCGGTTTCGATCCAATCAGCATCATATCCAACCAGTTTGTGACGATACAGATTCTTGGCTGACGAGGTCATTCCCATTGCCGAAAATTCAATGGAAAAGTTGTTGTGTGTGTAGTCGATCACCAGTTCCCTGAGCGTGTTAATTCCTTCCGATACTACAAAGTCATGGTCACCGGGGAGTGTCCGGCCCAGCATGGCAACATTGTTTATGGTCAATCCCGTAAGAACTGTTTTAGCAGCTTTGCGACTGATAGTGAAAGCAGAAGGATCAAAGACCGATACCCCGTTGGGTCCAGCGGCGATCATCGCACCACTCGAAGTCTGAAGGAGCCAGTCCGCATAAAATGAAGCGCAATTCTCAATGCCATCCTCCTCGCCAAAGACAGTGGTAATCGAGTTCACCTTGTCGTAGCAGATGAGCCGGGCATCGGCATAAATCCACATTCGCCCCAAACGATCAAATTGAATCGCATTAACTTCCGTACTGGGGACCAAAGGCTCCGGTTTCAAAATATAACCTCCTCCTTCAAGGATAGCTTCGTACGCACCACTCGAAGTGCCTACGAGTAGGTTCCCTTCAGGTGATGTTGCAATCGTTATTGGGATTTCATTCAAGGTTACTCCCGGCTCAATTGTGCTGGTCCCCTGATGGAAAATGTCTATTTTCTTTGCATCAATGTCCACGACCCAAAATGAACTTTCGTCTCTTTGATAAATAAGTACGGCCTTTGACTCCTTGGGCTCCACGTGACGCACCGAACCCTCCATGCCATACACTTTGGATAAGTTCACTTCATCAATCCCCTTCCCAGTTGTTACTAGTAAGTTGCCCAACGCATCTTCAACCACCCGTGCGGCTGCACTTCGTATCATCAACGGATTTTTGGGATCAGCCTTTATCATGTTTGTCATGTTATCTGAGAACATCCCCGTCTTTCGATCAATAGGGTAGCCTATAATAGCAAATGGCCAGTGGACAGCCCACAAGTGGTTTTGACCCTGATAGTAAAATTGCACAAAGCTGTCGCTGACAGGACTTAAGATGGGTTTGAAGTTGATAGAATCTGGCCTCAACGGCAGGATTTTTGAAATCAAGGTCTGATTGACATTGACGCCAATAGCCGTGTTGACACTGTTGACTACCAGGAACTCAGAGTCCTTCGATTTGAACAGGCCACAGGCATACAGGGTTCCTCTGCGGATGCTGGTATTGTAAAAATTTAGCGCCCTCTTGCGCAGAATGCTGACACCGTGATCCGTAGCAACCCAAATGTTTTGGTCCGAATCCACCATGACGTCATACACGATGTTAGATGCCAACGAGTGGGGATCATCCGGGTCATGTCTTAGATTAATCAGCGAGCCATTGCGCGGGTCGTAGCGGAACAGCCCGGTTTGGCTTTCAAATGAACCACCAAACCATAGCACACCATCCTCATCCATGTCGTGCTTATTCACTCCAACGAAAACACCGCGGGGCAAATCGAAGCTATGGACAATCCGGAAACTTGAGTCCAGCTTAACAAGTCTTGTACCCGATTTTGTGCGAAGCCAAGTACCGGATCGGCCTGGCCTCGATTCAACGAGGAGTCTTGTTTGTTGGAAGAGCATCGCCGTATCGGAGGGGTCGCAAGGGGGCCTGACGAGCTGTTTGCTTCCCTTGTCAAATATCCAAAGGCCATTGCCTGATGAAAGGAGTAACCGGGAACCAAGATCTTTGATCGCATTTAATGGGAATCCGACGTTGCTCAACTTTTTTTCCAGCCTCTTGTCTTTGAAAAAAAACCTGAAAAGTCCCGATCCTGATGTTATCCATACTGACCCTCCACCCTTCTCAAAGGACCAAGACGTCGCATCCTGGCCACCCAGGTCAATGATAAACTTTGTAAAACTGTCAGACTTCCGGTCGTATCGTACAAGAATTTTCCCGATTCTGCTCATTTTATGCTGAGCTATCCATAGGTTGTTGTCATCATCCTTAATCAGCTGCCCCATCCAAAAATCAATTGCAGACCTCAAAGAGTCTTTAGGATCATGTTTATACACTTTGAAGTTGTAGCCATCAAAACTGCTAAGCGAGCCAAAATACCCAATCCATACATATCCAAGGCTGTCTTGGGCTAGACTCCAGGTAATGTCATGTCCAAGTCCATCCTTTTTTCTATAATGATCAAAGCGATACTGCCCTTGAGCTAGACTGGTGGTGGCCAATGACCAGAATATTGAAATCACCACAATATGCATCGTAAAGGAACTCATGAATTCTCTGTATTGTACTCGCTTGGCAAAACACCAAACTCCTCTTTAAATACCTTACTGAAATAAGACAGGTTCGAAAACCCAACTTCGTAAGCTACCTGGGACACAGGTCCCCACTCTTGGGCCAGCAGTTGCGCCGCCCGCTGAAGCCTGAGTTTCCTGATCAGTTCATTCACCGCTATCCCCGTCAATCCCGACACCTTCCGGTACAACTGCATATTCAACACCAAACCTGCAAGAATAA
>JANNAZ010000371.1:0-8503 GCA_031384895.1 Cyclobacteriaceae bacterium
GGATTACGTTTGGCAATTTTTTAGCGATACTTATTTTTCGGAGGAAACAAAAAAAGACGTTCAAAAAATAGAAAAAATTAACGCGATGCAAGCGCACCGTCCGCTGAAACTTTGAAATAGGACCAACTTATCAACCATGAAAAGAATTGTAATTCCTAAATCCGTCCCTCCTGTCGGGCATTACTCGACAGCAATTGAAAGCAATGGCATGTGCTATGTGTCGGGGATATTACCCATCGACCCGTTGACTGGTGAGAAATTCAATGCAGAATCATTTGAAAAGCAAACAGGGGTTGTGTTAGACAACCTGGAGACAATCTTGAAAACCGCTGGAAGTTCACTTATAAAACTGGTTAAGGTCACCGTATTCGTCAGCGATATTAGCCATTGGGGAGCCTTCAATACGCTCTACATGAAAAAGCTCGGCGACCATAAACCGGCACGGACCGTTGTCCCAACAACAACCCTGCATTCGGGCTTTCTGGTCGAACTGGATGCGATAGCTGAGATGTGAATTAACGATGTTCATTTACCTTGATTTGTAAACTTCTACCCGTTACTCAGAAACTGATTTTCAATTTCCATGAAACTCCTAGCCTCCATTGCTGTATTCCCCATGCAGATTCTGATTCTCTTGGTGAGCCTGTCTGCATGTACTTCCAATACAAAGAAAAGGGATGCCCCTCCCCGGCCCAACGTCCTCTTCATCTCGGTGGACGACCTCAACGACTGGATCGAACCGCTGGGTGGGAATCCGCAAGCCAAAACTCCAAACTTGCTTGCCTTCAGCAAAGAAGCTGTGAATTTCAACAACGCCTACTGTGCAAGCCCTGGCTGCAATCCATCACGTGGCGCCATCCTCACCGGACTGCATACCTACACCACCGGGCTTTATTCCAACTATCAGGATTGGCGAAAGATCCCCAAGATGATTCAGTCACCTACGTTGAACCAATATTTTAGAAGCAACGGCTATTACACTGCCGGAGCGGGCAAGATTTACCATTACGAGCAGGTTGACACCGCCGGGTGGATGGACTACTTCCCTTCGAAGACCAAACCTATGCCGGATGATAACTTCCCTGTCAAACGACCTGCCAGCATGCCTCCGTTCAAGTACATGTACAACATGGCCGATTGGGCGCCATTGGATATTTCTGATGAAGAGACCGGAGATTTTCAAAGTGTCAACTACATTCGTGAGCAGTTGAGGAAGACCCATGACAAACCTTTCTTCCTGGCTTGCGGCATCTATCGCCCTCATCTCCCTTGGCATGTGCCTCGGAAGTATTTTGATATGTTTCCGCTCGACAGCATTCAGCTGCCCAAACTTCAAAAAAATGATACAACGGATCTGGGCGTATTTGCACGCAAGGAACTTGTAGAGCGTGGCGGCAATTACCATAAGCATATTGTGGCTGCCGGTCAATGGAAAAAGGCGATCCAAGGGTATTTGGCCTCCATTGCTTTTGCCGATGCCATGGTGGGCCTGCTTCTTCAGGAACTCAGTCAAAGCGCCTATAGTAAGAATACAATTGTCGTACTCTGGTCCGACCACGGATGGCAGCTGGGCGAAAAAAATCACTGGCGCAAGTTTGCGCTCTGGGAAAACGTAACGCGTAGTGTGCTCATGATCCAGGCTCCGAAAGGAACCGGTTCCTTACCGGATGGGTCGCAACGCGGAAGTTCTACCAGCCTTGTTTCACTAATAGATATCTACCCTACCTTGCTGGAACTATGTGGCCTTCCACAGCGCACCGATCTCGACGGAAAGAGTTTGGTGCCGTTTTTGAACAATCCCAACATCGAGGTGGACCGTCCGATCATTACGACTTATGACTACGGCAGTTATTCCGTGCGGTACAGGAACTGGCACTACATCCGCTACATCGATGACAGCATGGAGTTATACGACCTCCAAGCCGATCCGGAAGAGTGGACAAATCGAGCTGCACAAGCAAACCTCGAAGACCTTGTTATCATGATGGATGGGTTTATCCCGGCGAAGCCTGTAGATTTTCCTGTTGAATCGCTCACCGAACTCCAGGAGCACCACATAGCCCCCATTCAATCCCGGGCTCACTATGAAAGCAAGGAACGAAAGGATTGGATGAAGCGGTTTGAAAATATTCCCTAGGCCAAAATCCCCCTAGGATAGATCCTTTATCCCACTTACTTTTCGACAACCCAATATACATGAAACTACTCATCGACATTCTTGGCTGGACGGGTTCCGTGATGGTGATCTCAGCGTATGGCCTTAACAGCTATCAACGGCTCGCATCGAACTCGCTTTCCTTTATTCTTCTGAATCTGATTGGTGGCATTTTCCTGATCATCTATTCTGGATACTATGCTGCCTTCGCCAACACGTTCATTAATGTCGTTTGGGTAATCATCGCCGTACCAGCCTTGATAAAATATTTTACACGGAAGAACCCTGCCGGGACCTAGGTGTTGTCAACTGAGATATCGCATCTGCTGGCCGGAACTAACAATGAATAACAAACCCCATGGTCATTCTTGAAACGGAAAGACTGCGCTTAAGAGAGTTTGCACTAAATGACACGCTTTTCATTATCGAGCTTCTCAATAGCCCGGGGTGGCTGAAGTTCATTGGTGATCGCAATGTTCGCACCCAGGAAGAAGCTCAATCTTACCTTCAAGAAGGACCTCTGACAAGTTATCGGGAGAATGGGTTCGGCCTTTGGATGGTGGAGAGAAAAAGTGATACGCTGGCTATCGGTATGTGCGGCATCCTCCGACGAAAGGCACTTGAACATCCGGATATCGGATTTGCTTTCTTGCCGGCTTTTCACGGCAACGGCTACGCATTTGAAGCGGCTAGCGCGACACTTAGGTTGGCCAGCGAGACCTTAAACATCCCGGCACTCTCTGCCATAACGCTGGCTGACAACGTGAAATCCATTTGTCTACTCGAAAAAAACGGCTTCAAGTTCATCAAGCCATTTTGTTTACCAGAAAGAGACGAAGTGTTGCAATTGTATTCCAGGGACCTGAGTTCCCTAAATGTTAAGGTGTAGGACACCCCTCTAGTGCAATTACCTATTTCATCTTCATCCACTTACTGGCAATCTCCTCTTTTCGTTGGCTTAGCCTGGTCACCGCGTCTATCGCCTGTGTCGTAGGTGCGGCATCCGCACTCTGGAGCAAATTGACCATGAATAGCATCTTATGTTGCAAGCTTACCACCGTCTCCCTTTCAAATGTAGATTCGAAAATGGCCCCATAAATGAAATCGCCTCCCTCTGGATCCCCGGTTCCACGTAAGGCAGTTATTCCCTCCTTTTCGCCGGGCTTCCACTTTTTCTTTGCGTTGACTACGGCTGCATCCATCTCTTCCCGAATTTTTTGCAAGACAAGGTATCCATCATAGGCCTGCATAGAAACGACAGTTTGTTGCCGAAGGTCGGCATCACTAATTGTAACACGGGGATCCAAGCGCACTGCAATGGATCTTTCAGAAACCTTGCCCTCAACCGTGAGCCGGACTTTATATGAGCCAGGATGCACATAGGGCCCTTGTGGACCGCTCGGTGTATTTTTGTAAACGGCCGAAATCGAGAATCCTCGTTCCGCGCCTATCGGATCCGCATAACGCAGGTTCCAATGAATCCGATGATGACCGGGTGTAATCCCCACTTTCTGAGCGGGGCGAAACCAATACGTAGGATGACCAATTTGCATCGTATCGATTTTCTGACCTTCATCTTTACTTGAATATGAGCAAACAAGCCTGCCCTGGCCATCCAGAATATCAATCTTCACCTCCGCTGCAGCACGCGGTAGCAAATAGTCAATCGCAACACCATCGGCAGGATTCTCTCCGGTTGGCTCTTCCGGGGGCAGCGGTGTATCGAGGAACATGTTGTAGCGAACGCGCGTACCAACTGATGGATTAAAGAGGTGGGCCTCAGCAGATTTCCCTGCGCTAGCCATTTCCCTCAGTGGGCTGAAGTCATCCAGGATCCAGATCGACCTCCCGTGCGTGCCGATCACAAGGTCATTCTCGTGAATCACCAGGTCTCGAATGGATGTCGCTGGCATATTCTGACGCAAGCTTTGCCAATGGTCGCCATCGTTGGTTGAGAAATATACCTCACGTTCTGTTCCCGAAAACAGTAGGCCCTTCTGTTTGGTATCCTCGCGCACCGCATTCACTGGTCCAAAAGAATACATGCCAGTTACTATTTCAGTCCATGTCGCTCCGCTATCATGGGTTCGATAGATATGAGGACGCTGGTCATCTTTGCGTATTGCGTTTATTGAAATGTACGCTGTTCCTGAGTCAAAATGGCCGGCATCGATCTGTGAGACCTTATCCCATGATCTAAGTGCCGATGGAGTTACGTCCTTCCAGGTCTTTCCGCCGTCTGACGTCAAGTGCACCAGGCCGTCATCTGTTCCGGTCCAAATAATATTTTTGTCAAGTGATGACGGCGCCAATGAATAAATCACTGCCTGTTGCGGCATAGTGTTCATCGCTTCAGTCTTGAAGTCCCCGATGCTAGTCGGCACCTCCGGTTGCTTGCGCGTGAGGTCTGGGCTTATGATATCCCAGGACTGTCCGCCATTCACTGTACTCCACAATACATTTGTGGCGAAAAGCAGTTGATCCGTATTGGCCGGGTTAAATGTGAGCGGCAACGTCCTTACGCCGCGGTACTTTCCAGAGCGCAATGCTTCTGGTCCAACATTCATCGACTGCCCTGTCTTCTTGCTAAAGCGGATCACACGGCCGCCGTATATCAAATCCGGATTCTTTGGATCGGCCACCACATAAGCGTATTCGTCAGCGCCAATACCCATCCAATCACGAAAGGAGATCTGCCCTCCGTTGCCGCGGCTCAACACACCAATCGCACCGCTTTCCTGCTGGCCGCCATAAACCATGTAAGGAAATTGGTTGTCCGTTGAAACATGATACAATTGTGATGTCGGTTGGTTGTACCACGAACTCCAGCTCTTCCCGCCGTTTACGGTAATCGTAGCGCCTTGGTCGGCGGTAAATAGCATAATGTCCGGATGCCTGGGATTTATCCAGATCCGGTGATAGTCGTCGCCACCCGGAGCGCCTTTGATTGAAGACCAGGTTTTTCCGCCGTCAGTAGATTTGTAGCAAGCTACGTTGGCAACGAATAGAACATTTGGGTTGTTCGGATGTATCTTGATTTCAGCAAAGTCGCTTCCACGGCCCCAAAGGCGACCATCTCCAGTCACCTTTGTCCAGTTTTCACCGGCATCATCACTCCGATAGATTCCACCGTTCTCGCGTGCATCGACCGAAGCATACACATGCTTGGAACTGCTAGGCGAAATTGCTATTCCGATGCGCCCGAGACCCTGTGCTGCGCCAGGTAGACCCTTTTCTAGTTTCTTCCAGGTTGTTCCACCATCGATAGATTTATATAAGCCACTGTTTGTTCCTGAGAATCCTGCGTTTTCCCATGGCCCTTCCTGGTGCTCCCACATATCTGCATAGATGACTACCGGGTTGGCGGGATCAAATTCTACCTGGATACAGCCGGTGTGGTTATTGATATAAAGAACCTTATCCCAGTTTTTGCCTCCGTCGCTTGATCGAAATACCCCCCGCATCTCATTGGCCCCGTATGGGTGGCCAAGCCCAGCAGCAAAGACAATTTCCGGCTTGGTCGGGTGCACGATCACGCGGCCGATCTGTTGCACGTCCTCGAGCCCAATGTTCGCCCATGACTTTCCACCATCACTTGACTTGTACATGCCATCGCCAACCGATAAGTCAGGGCGGTGCAGCCCCTCACCAGTTCCAACGTATATGATATTGGGATCTGTTGGAGAGACAGCAACATCTCCGATAGAGCCGGTAGAATTTTTGTCAAAGATCGGTTTCCAGGTTCGGCCATAGTCGTCCGTCTTCCAGACGCCGCCATTGTTCACGCCCATGAAAAAAACATTGGGTTGTGATGGTATCCCTACGGCGCCAACGGTTCGACCGGCACGAAAAGGCCCGATCATCCGGTACCGAAGCTCCTGAATGGCTTCCGGTGAAACAGGCTGCGCAGCGGTCAGGCTGGCAAATGCAGAAAGTACGATGAGGGTAAGCAATCGGATTGTCATAGGGATTTTGGGATGTTACTTCCAAAATAGAACAATTTCCTTTACGCACCAACCGTTCGAAACCCAGGCAGTTTTTTTCCGTTGCGACATTCATATGGTGACCTCCCCTTGCCGCTTTGTACGTATTGTCACCCTATTCTTTGCCATTCACGGAGCGGCGTTTCCAGAATTAGTTATTAGCTTCCCAAATGAAGAAACGCTACATCGCTCTTTCAGTTTTAGTTGTTGCGCTCGCTGCCATTACCGGATTTTGGGGATACCGAGATATTCCATTCGAAACGCTCCGGCAAAAATATGCTAACACCAACTCCCGTTTCCTCCCTATACAGGGCATGCCGGTCCATGTCCGTGTAGAAGGGAATCCAAGCGATTCAATTCCGCTCTTGCTCATTCATGGCACTGGAGCCAGCCTGCAGACTTGGGATAAATGGGTGGATGAGTTAAAGTCTAAGAAACGGATCATCAGATTGGACTTGCCGGCTTATGGCCTGACAGGGCCAACCGCCGATGGGATATATTCCATGGATATGTATCACCGCGTCCTGCTAGAAATATTGGACAGCCTAAATGTGAAAAGGGTTGATGTTGCCGGAAACTCGCTCGGTGGGCATATCGCCTGGTACATGACGCTGAACAGTCCGGAACGCGTTCGCAAACTTATTCTCATCGACGCAGCTGGATATCCAAGTGCAAACAATAGCAAGCCACTTGCTTTCCGCCTGGCCGAAATTCCTTACCTAAGCAACGCGCTGACTTTTATTACGCCTCGCTTCGTTGTACGCAACAGCATCAAAAACCTCTATGCGGACAAGTCAAAAGTATCCGAGGAGTTGATTACCTGCTATTTCGAGCTTTGCCTTCGGGCTGGCAATCGTCAGGCGTTTCTCGATGGGTGGCGCAAACACCTGATGGACTCATCGTACCAACGGATTCCGTCGATCCATCATCAAACGCTGATCCTATGGGGTAGCGAGGATCACTTTATTCCAGTAGAACGGGCCTATGAGTTTCATCGTGATCTGGCCAACGATACGCTTATTGTACTTCCTAACAACGGCCATATGCCCATGGAAGAATCGCCGCAAATCACAGCTTCGATTGTTTTGGAGTTCATTTCCAAAAATTAAACCCTCATCGAAAAAATACCGGCTGGGTCCAGGCCATCTCAAAATCGCCTTCCTGGAATGGGTTGGGCTTCGACTTGGTTGAGGTAATGCGCGCACGCACAAACAGGTAATTTTTAGTCACCTTAAACTGCGCTGCAGGGCCCGTGGTTTTCTGAATAGTTTTTCCTTGGGTAGTCCCCTTCTTTGCACCAATGAATTCGATTACGTACTGCGTGCCCGGTTCCTGCCGTATAGCCACTTCGATCGTGTTATTCTTAAATTGAATACGCTCCAGCGTAACTCCGGTAGACGCGTAGAAATCTCCAGCCTCCATCGCATGGACAAGCGCTGCAGGCTCCAGGAATTCGGCATTGACCATCACCCAGCCTCGGCCAGCATTGCTGTAAGCAGCACCAAACTGGTGATAGTTGTGACTGTCGTCCGTGGCCAGGCCAAACATCAACGGTTGATTGCGCAGTCGATAGGCGATATTGATCTTGTCCCACATGACTTCCATTCCAGGCCGTAGCGAATCTCCATAGTTATTTACCATCGGATGGCCGTTGTATACTTCAAAGAACTGCTCTCCCCGAAGATCAATCATGTCTTGAACAGAAATGCTGTAAAAGAAATTTGGGTGGTTGATGTGCGGTATCATCGGAACACCAGTTTCCTTCCGCTGTGCTAAAACGGCATCGACGGCATGTTGCATAATCTCCGCAATGGTTGCTCCAGCCTGCGCCCCAATAACATGTTGGATATTTGTCGCATTCACGTGTACGTGCTTCTCGCCAAGGCGCGACGTAATCTCTTCTGATTTTAGAATCAGGAACGAAGGGCTCTCGAACATGGGCCGGTACTCATCCAGGGTTTTGAGCCTTGCGGTAATTCGGCCGCTGTCATACCGGTAGTTTACCCACGCTCCATACTTGGCGAGGTACGCCGCAAACCCATCTTCATAAAGCTTACTATGCGTTATCTTTTTCCACTTCTCCCCTGCGGCCAGCACATTGTGATCCGACAGTCCGACAAATTGGTAGCCATGGCTCTTGTACCATTCCAATATCATCTCCGGAAACTCATCCCCATCACTCCAGTACGAATGGGTGTGGAGGTTGCCTTTGAACCAGGTAGTTGGTTTGTCCTGTGCCGTTCCTGTTCCGGCCATGAGAGAAAATAGGAAAATAGAAACAGACCTTCTGATCATAGGCATGTGTTAATTTGCATTCTCGTGGTTCACACCACTAAGTGGGTATTTGGAACGTAAACGTTGAGCC
>JANNAZ010000374.1:0-8700 GCA_031384895.1 Cyclobacteriaceae bacterium
GAGCATGACCAGCGGAAGGATCATCATGAATTTTACCGGATGCAACGGGGCCGGATGAAACGACCGGCGCGACCCCAGGAAAGAGAGCCCAAAGGCTTTGGTGAAGCAATAGAGGCAAAGACCGCCGATAAGCACCAGGCTTACCAAAGCGGAAAGACCGGCCAGAGACATCCCAAAGCTTGCTATAGTGAAATTCATCGCGATCCCGTTGTACATGAGGAACTCGGAGATAAATCCATTGAAGGGTGGAATTCCGCTGATGGCAATAGCCCCGACCAGGAACGCGATAGAAGTTGCCCGTAGTTTGTTTACGATTCCTCCGAGTTCATCCATGTTGACGGTACCGGTAGCATAATAAATGTTTCCTGTTGTGAAGAACAAGAGTGACTTAAACAATGCGTGATTGATGCAATGAAGCAGTGCGCCGGCCATCCCCAAAATGGCAAGCGACTGATCATGGCTCGCCATTCCAATGATTGACAATCCAATCCCAATTCCGATGATACCAATATTTTCTACACTGTGGTATGCCAAAAGTTTCTTCAGATCATGTTGCATGATTGCCAGAACTACACCCACGAGCCCGGAAACAATTCCGACAATCAGGACTATGCTTCCGATTAATTTTTGGTCCGCACTCAGGAAAGAGGTAACACGTAGGATTCCGTATATGCCCATCTTGATCATGACCCCGCTCATTACGCCGGAAACATGGGAAGGAGCCGCAGGGTGTGCTTTAGGCAACCAGGTGTGCAGCGGAATAAACCCCGCCTTGATCCCAAACCCGGCAAAGAATATCAGGAATACAATTGTGTTTGAGTGGCTCGCAAAGTATGGACCCAGGGCGTTGAATGACATCTCACCGGTTGCATCCTTGACCATGAGGAATCCAAACATAATCAGTGCAAAACCAAAATGCATCTGGAGGAGGTAATTGATCCCGGTCCGTAACGTAGCTTCCTTCTGTCCTTCGAAAATCACGAGGAGAAATGAAGTGAGAGACATGAGTTCCCAGGCCAGCAAAAAGCTCAACCCATCCTCCATCGCAGTAACGAGGACCATCGATGCATTCAGCCAGAGAAAACTGAAGAGATGCAGGGAAATGATGACTGCTCGTTTTTTCTGAATGTACGGTTTGAGATATCCCCCGGCATATAGCATACCCGTCAGGCAAACAAAGTCAACAATAAGAATAAAGAATGCGCTGAGTTTGTCGATGGTCATTGTTATCTCACCGCTCCAGGTGGAAATGCCCAAGGGTACAATCACCGGTCCCTCAGTCAGGAATGCCTCCAATGCCCAAGATGCAGTCGAGATGATTAGGAGCGTCTGGAGAAACAACGTGACTCCATACTTCATTCGCTTCGGCACCGGGAATAGTGCGAAGGAAAGCAGGAGCGACGCGTGGAAGAGTGTGATCATGCGGTTAGTCGGTTCATATAATGCCAAATCGGGTGAGGAGAACAATGAGAAGCAGGAACAATAGCGGATAAATCAAATAATGACCAATTTTTCCCGTTTGCGCCCAGCCAATCCCGGCCATGCGGTGGAGGACATTCTGAACGGGTTTCAGCACGATCTCCTCTTCAACAAGATCGTTAGTTTCTGTAGAGAAGCTTCTGGGTGTCGGAAATACCTCATTTTCTTTTATTGCCGTATACGTTTCGCTGGTTGCGACCGCAGGACCTGATAGTTCACGAATGTAATTAGAGTATGAGGTGGCTGTATACTGATGGCGAGCATCTCCGGCAGCGTAACCGCAACCCCATGTGGGGCCATAAGCAGGCTTATGCTGTTGAGCGAGTTTTCTCACCAGGAAGACGACGGTGACAACACCGATCAGCAGGGCGTTAATCGCGCTGATATTGCTGAAGGCTGGAAGTGATTGTCCAATCAAGGTCGGCTGTTGGTTGATGTGGTTGAACAGTGCGCCGACTTCACCGGCGCGGGAAACCGTCCAGGGTGAAAAAAGTGCAAGCAGCAAAATGCCCAATACATTGATCATGCTTGGAATACGCATGATGAGCGGCACCTCATGCACATGAAGCGCACTCCGTGAGCTACCTAGGAATGTAATGCCGAAGGCTTTGGTAAACGAGTAGATGGACAAGCCACCGACCACAACCAGAGTTAAAATCACTCCGAGGAAAATCATGGACATCACAAAGTCTGACGTTCCAAGCCCCTGAAGAACGCCAGAGTACATGAGAAATTCGGAAACAAAACCGTTGAAGGGAGGGATCGCGCTGATTGACATGGCGCCAATGAGAAAAAGGCCTCCGGTCACAGGCATGGTGTTCATCAGCCCACCTAGTTTGTTCATGTCTCGTGTGTGCGTTGAATAATAGACATTGCCTGCCGTGAAGAAGAGCATTGACTTATACAAGGAATGGTTTAGGGTGTGCAACAGTGACCCGGCCAGGGCCAGCACCGTGAGCATGGGATTTTCGAAATAGTGTCCCAAGATTGCAATGCCGATACCAACACCGATGATTCCAATATTTTCAATGCTGGAATAGGCAAGTAGTTTCTTCAAGTCCCGCTGCATGGAGGCATATAGAATTCCGCCTATGCTTGTCACGATGGAGAAACCCAGAACGATTAGTCCGATAATGAGAAAATCTGATTGCACATCCAGGAGTACCCGGAGAATTCCATAGATCCCCATCTTGATCATTACACCAGACATCACGCCAGATACCGACGAGGGTGCCGCGGGATGGGCGTGTGGCAGCCAGGTATGCAGTGGCATGAATCCGGCCTTAATTCCAAACCCCGCAAATAACACGAGGAAAATAATCCAATTGGTGTGCCCTGCGAAATACGGTGCAAGTCCAATAAATCCAAACTGACCAGTCTCTTGAGAAACCCAAAGAAAGCCCAACAGCAGAAAGGTAAACCCGGCATGCATTTGGATCAGATACTTGATGCCGGTGGTCAGGTTTCCTTCATCCTCGCCATCAAAAATGACAAGAAGAAATGAACTCATGGACATGACCTCCCAGGCCATCAGGAAGGCAAATCCTTCCCGTATCATGACAACATGGAGCATGGAGGCATGCAAAGCAAGAAATGCCCAGGCATGGAGCGAAAGGGCTACCGTGCTCTTTGATTTTCGGGAGGGTTTAATGTAGCCCGCATCATACACCACCCCGGTGATCGTGACTATATTAATAATGAGAATGAAAGAGGCGCTAAGCCGGTCAATGATGAGAAATGGCGTTCCACCCCAAAAAGGGATTCCGAGATCAAGGGTCATGTCTTGGCTTCCATGCCATGCATTAAGCGCCCAAGATGTAGTAATTGCAGCCAGCACAAGGTGCAAGGCGATGCCTCCATACGATTTCCACCTCACCGGCAGGAAGAACAGCAGGGGTGACAAAAGAATGACAGCCTTGAAAATGAAAATTGAATCCATGAAGAAAACCGGTATAGAAAAATTGACAAGCGAACCTGTTAATCAACAGGTCACACTACGCAATCCCGGAATTCAAATAAGAAAAGAGCAGTAAAAGGTGTAGATAGGGAGTGATCGTTGAAAAGTAGTGCTTTCCCGACTATCCGGAATCTTGCTAATGGCAACCTGAGGAAAGTGGTGAACGTGAACCAGTTCGCGGACCAAGGAAGGTGTAAAATCCTCTTTCCCATCGCGCTCTTGGTTTCCTTCGGCCAACAAGCTAAACAACGTGTTTGTATTTTGCTCAGTAAGCTTAGGATGATGGGAGGCGACGGCCGAATCATCAGAAAATGTCGATGCCAAAGCCACCTGCTCTGAGAAGAACAGAAGCAGCAAGGCTGCTGTAAGGATCTGACGGATTAGAAGCGACATAATTGTATTAGGCACAAAGATTCAACAAAAGGGCCTTGATTTCCTAATGGAGGTCTTTGGCTTCGATAGGCTTCATTTAGAGAATCTATTCATAAAACGCATCAACTGACAGATTTCTTGCTTTTTGATGGCTGGAAAAATTTGAAATACAGCAACCCAACCGGGGATCTCATCATGAACACGTGAAGGCCCGGTGTAAAAACTTATCATCGCCTTATGTCGATCGGTTCATTAGATAAACCAGCGCCAGGACATAACCCTGCAAGCCAAATCCGGCGATGAGCCCAGCGCAGTTGGAAGTGATCAGGCTGCGATGCCGGAATTCCTCACGGGCATAGATGTTGGAGATGTGAACCTCCACAACAGGTGCGGTGACGGCGCCAATGGCATCGTGTATAGCCACCGAGGTGTGGGTATACGCACCGGCATTCAGAATAATACCGTCATATGAAAAGCCGACATCCTGAATTTGATTAATAATTTCTCCTTCCATATTGGATTGAAAATAATAAAGTTCCGCCTGCGGAAAACTTTGCATTAAGGTTTTGAAGAAAGCTTCGAACGACTGGGTTCCATACACTTCAGGTTCCCGTTTGCCCAACAAGTTGAGGTTGGGACCATTGATGATTTGAATCTTCATGACTTGGTCTTTTTGTGTTTGATGTGCAAGTAGAAGAAGATGTCGTAGATACCTTTTCGAATGGTGTAATCCATGTCGGTGGTGTAGTCGATGTCTCTGGTTCCCCAGCCTCTCCAGAGAAGTTTGTGTGTCTTCATGTCGTACATTTCAATGATGAGCGTTCCTTGTTCGTAGTACTCCGCCTTCACCTCGCCTTGTACAACGGGAACGTATCCGCCCGCATAGTAACCGGGTCCCCCGTAATAACCGGGATAGCCTATGCTAACGCCGACAGCCACAGAAGGTGACTGACTATAGCGCACGTGATCCTCCAGTCGTGTATCAAAAATAAAAACGGCATTGGGACTATGCGTGTCAACCACCATACCTTTTTTCTGTAGCTCCATATCAGAAGCCTGCTGGATAGTACCCCCATAGAGTTTATCGTCACGACGGGGGTTCAGCGTGGTATCTGTCGGAGAGATCCAGGCGTATGATTTGTAGGCGTTCAGGTCTACACCTTTCGTTGTGAAAGATGAGGTTTTGACCGCGCCGCAAGAAGCCAGGAGCGCAACAGACAAGAAGAGAAATACTGTTCGTTTGATGGGCATGATGTTCGTCAGGTTTGCGATCTTTACAAATGTCGCTAATTATTCAAGTTGACGAAACGTAATGACAAAGAAATCGTGGGAAATGGATGTGCGGGATTTTGGCAGCTACCTGAAATTGGAGCGCTCGCTGTCACCTAATTCGATCGAGGCCTATATCCGCGATACACAAAAGTTGTCGCAATTTGTAGAGTTGACCCACACCGGGGCTCGCCCAGAAGAAATTACCTACAAACAGTTACAGGGATTTCTCAAATACCTCAATGAGCTTGGCATGGGTGCACACAGTCAGGCGCGAATACTTTCAGGTGTTAAAGGATTCTTTAAATACCTTCTTTTTGAGGAGCGAATCGATAAAGATCCGACGGCCCTTTTGGAAGGCCCGCGTCTCGGACGCAAACTTCCGGACACGCTGGATTACCAGGAGATCGTAAAGATGCTGGAGGCGATAGACTTGTCGAAACCGGAAGGTGGACGGAACCGGGCCATGCTGGAAATATTGTACAGTTCCGGGCTCCGAGTTTCTGAACTCGTTGAACTTAAACGGGCAAGCATCTACTTTGATCTCGGTTTCCTTCGCGTCGTGGGCAAGGGCAACAAAGAGCGACTCGTGCCCATTGGACGTGATGCAATGAAGTTCCTCAAAATTTACCTGGAAGAGATTCGTGTTCATGTGCCTGTTCAAAAGGGCTTTGAAGGGTACGTCTTTCTGAACCGTGCCGGCCGAAAGATCTCGCGGGTGTCTATTTTTCTAATCATCAAAAGCCTTGGCGCGAAAATTGGTTTGAAGAAAAGGATTAGCCCGCACACCTTCCGCCATTCATTTGCAACGCACCTTATTGAAGGAGGTGCCGACCTCCGCGCCGTTCAAGAGATGTTGGGGCACGAGTCAATAACCACGACCGAAATTTATACCCACCTGGATCGGGATTACCTTAAGCAAGTCATACGGGATTTTCATCCAAGGCATTAGTCAAATTGAGTTTTCATTTGTTGACCTTAATGCGCCAAAGACCAGTATCTTTGATTAATGCACGTTGCCGGTATCTGTATCATTTTGACAATGACGTTTGCCGAGGTATTGGGTCAGCATATTGATGTGGACTATGACAAGACCCGAGACTTCTCAAGGTACAAAACATTTAACGTGGGTGAAGGAGAGGTGACTACACCAAGGGATAATTTGTCGGTGGATAAGGCCAAGATCCATCGATGGATGAAGGATGCAATTATCGAGAAGCTTACCGGCAAGGGATTGCAGCGCGCTGATTCTTCTGCTGACCTGGTTGTCTCCTACGTAATTGGTTCAATAAAGCGAAATGAGCAAATTGATCTTGGGAATCAGATCTTCACAGGAGTAGTAGGAGGATCGATAGTGAAAGGAAACTCGACTACGGGGAACACCTGGTCAAGAGACATCCAGGAGGTCGGCATTATTGTCGATCTGAAAGACAAAAGTAGCAACCTGCTGTGGCGGGTGAGCGCGACTACTGGCGGAGAGGCAGCTGACAATGAGGACATGATTAAACAGGTTGTCAATACGGGTTTTAAGAAGTTCTCCTTGAAACCGAAAAAAACCAAAAAAGAGAAGGGGCATTAGACCTAACGAACTGACCGCCTGAGCTTTCTTTGCTTTCATTGTATTCAAACCGAGGATCCTTTCTTACCTTTGTGCATGCGCCTACTAGCCTTTTTGCTTATCATGTTCATTGTGTGTCCCGCTGTTGGCCAGGACATAAGCGCCGAGTTCGACAAAAACCGGGATCTTTCTCGTTACAAGACATTTACGATTGGGGATGGTGAAGTAATTACGCCCAAAGACCGGCGTACCGGCCGCGAATCATCGCTGCACAAGTGGGTAAAAGAGTCGATCACAAGTGAGCTGAAGGCCAAGGGACTCGAGCAAGTGGATTCAGCTGGAGATCTATTGGCAACCTATGTGATTGGCACGCAGGAACGGACTGATTTCAGTCAGTTGGGACCTCTTGGAACCTCCCCGGGCGATAACAGCCAAACCTGGTCCCGCGACTATCAGATGGGCAACCTCGTCATAGACCTCAACGACAAGAACAGGAACCTGATCTGGCGTATTACGGCAACTACGAATGCCGCTGCCATGGACATTGAGCAATTGATAGATCAGGTTGTGTCGGCCGGTTTCAAGAAGTTCTCGCTGAAACCGAAAAAAGTAAAGAAGCAGAAGAAATAGCTTTCATGTATAAAGCGCTTCTTCGGCCGTTGTTGTTTCTGCTCAACCCGGAGCGCGCCCATCATTTCACGTTTACCTTTCTTCGGTTTTTCTCCTCGCTTCCCGGAGTGAAACTCATTCTTCGAGCTGTGTATGAAATTAGAGATCCTCGGCTGGAACGAAAAATTCTTGGACTCACTTTCCAAAATCCCATTGGACTTGCTGCCGGCTTCGACAAGGATGCCCGGCTAATCGATGAACTCGCGTGCTTTGGTTTTGGGTTTATTGAGATAGGCACGCTCACACCGCTGCCCCAACCGGGTAATGAGAAGCCCAGACTTTTTCGTTTGCCTGCTGACCAGGCACTCATCAACCGAATGGGATTCAACAACGACGGAGCAACGGCTGCTGTTGAGCAGTTGCGGAAGAGAAAATCCAACATAATTGTCGGAGGAAATATTGGCAAGAACAAGGCGACACCAAATGACCGGGCCGAGGAAGACTATGCGAAGTGCATGGAGGTATTGTACCCCTTCGTGGATTATTTTGTCGTAAACGTGAGTTCACCCAATACTCCCGGGCTTCGTGAATTGCAGGAGAAAGAACCCTTGAAGAAATTATTGCTGCGTGTTAAATCCATTAGCAAGGGAAAAGACAAGCCGAAACCCATATTGCTCAAGATAGCCCCTGACCTGACGAGAGAACAACTGGATGATGTCATTACTATTCTTCAGGAGACTGGCACAGACGGGGTCATTGCGACAAACACAACCATTTCACGCGAAGGACTAGTCACACCAGGCAATGAGGTGAGCGCTATGGGTTCTGGCGGCGTGAGCGGTAGGCCCGTGCGACAGCGATCGACGGAAGTCATTCGTTATCTTCGGCAAAAGCTAGGCAAGGATTTTCCTATCATCGGCGTGGGTGGAATAGTGACGCCGGACGATGTTGTAGAGAAGCTTGAGGCGGGTGCCGATCTCATACAGGTGTATACAGGGTTTATTTATGAAGGGCCGGGGTTTGTGCGGCACCTGAACCAGGGTGTCCTACACCTTAAGGTGTAGGACACCCATTGTCTGGAAAACCGTCACCACTTTAATTCTGGGTATCCTGTCCGGCAAATACCTTGCACCGTGCAACTGACTGAGGGAGGAATTTACCATGTATTTAATAGAGGAAATAACCGGGGAGTAATCTTTCCCCGACAACAGAATTACCAATATTTTTTAAAGGGTGTTGAAAAGTGTATCAAAGCGTATTGCGACATAATTGCCTGGTGCCTGATGCCCAATCATTTTCACTTTCTTGTGCACGCAAATAAATTCTCTACGCCAATGATCCAGGATGGAAGTTTTGGACGCCAGCGGTTCTCGCAGGGCATTAAACAGTTATTGAGTTCCTACGCCAAAGCCATCAATAAGCAAGAAGGGCGAACGGGGAGTCTGTTTCAACAGAA
>JANNAZ010000410.1:0-10704 GCA_031384895.1 Cyclobacteriaceae bacterium
CACGCAGTCTTCTGTCATCCCATATACTTCAAAAATGGTAACGCCAAGCTTTTGCCACCAAAGCAACTGGCTTAAACTTAGTGGTGCTGCTCCAGAGAAGAACAGCTTTGCACGATTTAATCCTAACTTCTTCCGAATGGATTTCTTGATGATAGAACCAACAAGAGGAATGGAAATCAACCGACTGAATTTCGGTTCTGGCATTTTCTCCAGAATCTTTTCCTGAAACTTGGACCAAATTCTTGGAACGGCAAAGAAATAGTCGGGTTGCGTGTCGGCCAGGTTCTTTGAAAAGGTGGCTAGAGATTCCGAAAAGGAAAACTCAGCCCCGAGGAGAAGCCCCATCGTCTCAATCCCGATTCGCTCAGCAATATGACTCATGGGGAGGTAGGAGAAGAGTTTGGGCCGGTCAGGAAATTGTACGGCGCGGCGCGCGACAGTTAGCGTTGCATGGAACGACTTGTAGGCATGCATGACGCCCTTGGGATTCCCCGTAGTTCCTGATGTATATACAATGGTCATCAGATCTTCCGGATTCAAAGGCGCGAACGAAGGAAGGGGTGGATATTTGCTTACAATCTTCTCCCAACTATTCCCTTCGGCGATGCCGTATGCTTCAATACCAATTCTTTCAATGGATGGAATCCCGGCCATCTGTGATTTGAAATCATCCAGCTTGCCGATAATAATGACCTTTGACTCGCTGTGAATCAGAATATCACGAACAGCCTCCATGTGCAGTGTAGGGTAAAGAGGCACGGAAATATGCCCGGACATCATGATCGCCAGGTCAGCCATTACCCAATGAGGACAATTCTTTGAGAGGATCGCAATCTTGCTTTGTGCTGGAAGGTTCAGGGATTTAAGATAGGACGCGATACGTCTGATTTCGTCCCCGGCTTGTTGGTAGGTCCAGGTTAGCCAGCTTGCCCCCTTGGCTTGACGAAGTACAATATCGGTAGGGCACGTCTTTTCCCAGTGGAGAAAATATTCAAGTGGATTGGTCATTCGAGTAGGTTGGTAATGTGAATATAAGGTTATCCGTGATATTACGACTCGCAGATGTAGGTAATTCCTATCTTCGCAACATGGGCGCTGCAAAAAACAAGCTTTTTCTACTCGATGCATATGCCCTCATCTACCGAGCGCATTTTGCGTTCACTAAGAATCCGCGCATTAACTCCAAGGGAATGAACACATCTGTGGCATTCGGGTTTACAAACACGCTGCTGGAAGTACTTACGAAGCAAAAGCCAACTCATATTGCTGTTGCGTTTGACACTTCCGCGGCAACGTTTCGTGATGAACTATTTGAGGACTACAAAGCTACCCGGCAGGAAACGCCGGAAGACATTCGCTCGAGCATTCCCATCGTCAAGAACATAATCCGTGGATTCAATATTCCCATTCTGGAAATGGACGGCTTCGAAGCGGATGATATCATTGGCACAATTGCTATAAAGGCGGCGGCAAATGGTTTCGACGTTTTCATGATGACGCCGGACAAAGACTTTGGACAAATTGTTGATGAATACATCAAATTGTACAAACCGGCGTACATGGGAAACTCTGTTGATATCCTGGGCCCAAAGGAAGTTTGCGAGAAATGGGACATCCAACGTGTAAGTCAAGTCATTGATATGCTTGGCCTTCAAGGGGACACGTCCGATAACATTCCGGGAATTCCCGGTGTCGGACCAAAGACGGCCGCCGAGCTACTCAAACAGTATGATAACGTAGAGAATGTCGTTGCACACGCTGGAGAGCTCAAAGGAAAATTGAAGGAACGCGTGGAGCAATACGGTGAGCAGGCGTTACTTTCCAAAAAACTGGCGACCATCGTGACCAATGTGCCCGTGGAGTACAATGAGGATTTGCTTCGATATACCGGACCGAACAAGGAGGTGCTCACACCCATCTTTGAGGAGATGGAATTTAAGACAATGATGGCTCGCGCTTTCGCTGGAATCAACGCTCCAGTACAGACATCCCCTGCGACCCCCGCTTCCTCCGAAGGATCTCAGCTTTCCATGTTCGGTGCGCCTGCATCGCGGGAGGAGCAAGGCGAGAGACGCACCCCTGTGGGACGAAGAACTTCCATAGCGAAAGAAGAAAAAAATGAACTCCTTGAGAGGTGGAGAAACTGCAAAGAAATTGCAATTGAAGTGCTGATCGATGAGGCTGAGCATTTTGATTTTAAGTTGACCGGAATTGTTTTCTCGGCTATAGCAGGTGAGGCGCATTATAGCGAAGCCGCACAGCTGGTTGACTTCGCCCCACTTCTAACGGACGAGCGGATTTTGAAAATAGGTCATAACATTAAATCGTCCATGCTGGCGTTAAAAAAGGCCGGAATGGAGATGAGAGGCCCCGTATTTGATACGATGCTGGCGCATTACCTCATTGAGCCGGAAGCTTCGCACGACTTATCAATCATTGCAGGTCAGTATTTGGGGATTCAACTCTCTTCGGAGAAAGAAGATCGTGAGTTAGCCATGGAGCGTGTTGACATCGCGCTTCAGCTTCGTCCGAAACTGCAGAAAGAACTTGAGGTGCGCAGGCACGCGTTGTTAGCGCGTGATGTTGAAATGCCCCTCGTTGAAGTGTTGGCATCCATGGAAGCGGAGGGCGTGAAGGTTGATGAGGAAGTGCTGAAATGGATGTCTGAGTCACTGCGTAAGGACAGTGAAAAAGTACAGAAGCAGATCTTTCAGCTTGCAGGAACAGAGTTCAACATCGGCAGCCCAAAGCAGCTTGGCGAAATTCTTTTTGACCGAATGAAGCTTTTAGACAAAGCCAAAAAGACCAAAACGGGCCAGTATGCAACCGGGGAGGAGGTATTGCAAAAACTAGCGCCGGAGCACGAAATCGCAAAAATGATTCTGGATTTTCGTGAATACGAAAAGCTTCGTTCAACCTATGTGGATGCGTTGCCCCGCATGATGAGCAAGTCCGACGGACGAATACATTCGGATTTTAGGCAAGCTGTGGCTGCTACTGGCCGATTGAGTTCGAATAACCCGAATCTTCAAAACATCCCCATACGAACCGAAAAGGGAAGACTGATTCGAAGTGCATTTGTTCCACGAGACAAGAACTACCGGTTTATGTCCGCCGACTACTCGCAAATTGAACTGCGCATTGCGGCATCCTTTGCAAAAGACGCTACCATGATTGAGGCCTTCCGCAATCGAAGGGATATTCATGCGACAACGGCCGCAAAAGTGTTTAAAGTGCCATTAGATAAAGTGACGCCTGATATGCGCCGCAAGGCGAAAGAAGTAAACTTTGGGATCCTGTATGGAAGTACGGCCTTTGGCCTCTCTCAGAACCTGGGGATATCAAAGACGGAGGGAGCAGAGATCATCGAGTCTTATTTTAAGGAATTTCCGGGCATCAAACGGTACATGGATGATACGATCAATTATGCCCGGGAAAAAGAATACGTTGAAACGATCCTGGGGCGCCGTAGATATTTGAGAGACATTAATTCAAGAAATATTACCACGCGAGGCTTCGCCGAGCGGAATGCTATCAATGCACCGATCCAGGGAAGTGCTGCAGATATTATTAAGATTGCCATGATTAATATTCACCGCTGGCTGCATAAGGAAAACCTGAAGACACGAATGATTCTTCAAGTGCATGACGAATTAGTGTTTGATGTGCACAAGAGCGAAGAGGAAATTGTGAAACCTCGTGTAATAGAATTGATGCGAACCGCCGTTCTGATGGATGTTCCTATGGAGGTTGAGGTCGGAATAGGAAAGAATTGGCTGGAGGCGCATTGACCTCAGTCCCGAACCCCTGATGAGGCTCGGAACTAAGACAATGGATAGCGTTGGACTGTCAAACCCTTATTAGAATTTTACGCGAATGGTGCCGAAGACGTTTCTGCCTGAGGAGTTGATACCTGAAGCGAACGTGCGATTCTGCAGATCCATCAAATTGTCTACGCCTGCCTGAAGCGTAAAGGTCTTGTTTATCTCGTAGCCCAGCCGAAGATTAATGGTATACCACGAAGGCATTCCTTTAGCGTGGGCATATTGCGCATTGTCTTCCCCGCTTGAGCTGTATTCCTCAATAGGCTTCCATCCGTTAAAGTTAGAGAAGAGCTCAGACCTTAACTTATTCGTATTGAACTGGATTCCGATCCGCCCAAATGCAGGAGCAATATGATCCAGGGGTGTTTCGTATGGCGTGGTGCGGACACGGCCTCGTGTATCACTATAGGATGCAGTGACAATAATATGTTTTGATAGGTCAGCGCGAACAGATGCGCTGTAACCCAGAATGTATGCCTTTTGTGCATTCTGACTTGAAACCACATTACTGGGGAACCCATCATAAATTATTGTAGACTGTCCGTTGAACGTGGTAGGCAAAGTAACAATGGCATCATAGAAATCGGTGGCGAAGAGGGTTGCTTCCAGCCGAACCTTATCACCAAAGAATTTGGTTACGCCGAAGTCACCGTTCAGTGTTCTTTCCGGTTTCAGGTCTGGGTTAGGGACAACCAGAGTCCCTGTAGTTGTAGAACTTCCTGCAACGCTTTCGAACACTTTAGACATGTCATCAATATTTGGAACGCGGAACCCGGTGCTAGCCATCAAGGAAAATTTCCACGTACTAGGCGTATAGATGAGTCCCACATTGCCACTCGCAAATGTTGGCGTTTGGGAAATTTTGTCATACGGAAATGGGAAGAATGTCTTATCAACAAAGGTCGAATTGAGTGAACTCAGTCCGACACGTATCCCATCGTTCAGTATTAGCTTATCTGTAATTTCAAGGGTATGGGTAGCATACAGCGCAAGCATGTTCATGGTGTTATTGCCATCCGGATAACGGGTATTTTGAGGGCTTTGAGTTCCTGTTGTGACGTCAGTCTTTACGGCAGTTGACTTGAGGGAATTGAATTGGCCGTCAAATCCATATCGGAGGTTGTTTTTGCCCATGGCCTTTACAAAGTCAATTGTTAACCCCCACACGTCTACGCTTTCAACTCTGTCATTTCGATTGTTGTTATTGAATCGGCGATCGTGACGACTTTCCTCCAGTTTCTGGTAGCTCAGGGTAGAAGAAACATTGTCGGCCATCTTGCCAAGTCCACTGATGTGGAGTTTGTATGACCCCATGAATCGAGTTTGAGGACCGTAATACCATTCGGCAAACTTGAGACCGGTTCCTTGAGGATCTGATAGCCGATCATACCGGGGAACATTGGTTGAATTGGAGTATTGGATATTGAGAATGTGGCTTATACGCTCATTCTGTTTGAAGAGAAACTTTTGCAACAGATCCCATTGCTTATACCCGCTCTCTACTTGTTTGTAGGGGTCACTGTTTTGCACCAGGACATCTGAGGTGTTGTCCGGCGATCTTTGAGTGTACTGAGGGCGCACACCAAATTGTTCGCCGAGGGAAGGGTTTGTTTCTTTTCCCATCGCGAGGTCCCCAAAATCGCTGTAGGTGAAGGACGTTAACGACCCAAACCTGCTGCCACCCAGATTGAGATCGAAGTGTGCTGTCTTTTCCTGATTGGCGGATCCGTAACGCATAAATGCATTGCCGCTTGGCTTGAGGCCACCGCTAGAAGAGAGTTCTGGATTTTTTGTATAAAAATGGATCACTCCACCGAGCGCATCGCTCCCGTATACGGTGGATGAAGGACCAAAGAGTACCTCAGCACGATCCAACAAGTTGTTATCAACCGTGATGACATTCTGGAGATGACCAGCCCGATAGATCAGGTTATTCATGCGGACCCCATCGATCATTAAAAGCACGCGGCTTGCCTCAAAACCACGGAGCATGGGGCTTCCGCCGCCTTGCTGGCTTTTTTGGATGGCAACCAAGCCGGTGTTCTGAAGCAGATCACCGGAATTCTGTGCGTTGAAATTACGGATCACAGAAGGGGTAATTACTTTTATTTGTTGCGCAATGGTTCGTCGCTGCTCAGGGATCTTGTTTGCGGAGATAACAAGCTCATTGAGGTAGGAGGTGGGTAATGAATCTAGCGGGGTATCTTCCTTTTCCGCGAATTGGGCATAGGCCGGCGAAATTAGCACGGTTAGTAAATAGAAAAGAGACCTGAATTTCATAAATCATTTTTTGGAATGGGTAGAAATACGCAAACCCACTTAAGTGAGCATGCGGAATAACAAAAAAGGAAACAGAAATTAACCTCGGGGGGGGGGAGTGACCGGCACATGATTCACGAGTGCAAGGTGAACCGCATACGGGGTTTGAGTCGCCTCAACTTTTATAGCAGTTAGAGGTGGGAGAAGAGACCCTGGGACAATAAACTTCAAACCGAAGAATTGGGTGACAGCGGGTGGTGTCTGACGATTATCCTGCGAACTCATCTCGACAACTGCAGAAATGAAACTCAACAAGTTGTCTTCATCGTTGTCGGGAAGGCAATAGACGATCACTGAATTCTCGCTTCGTTCCACACGAGCAATGTCGTACATGTTTCCCATCCACTTCATTTCCCGCTCCGCCAACCAAGAGGTTCTAAATTGATGAGCCGGTATCTGAACTGCCGTTAATTGGGCTGCCGGCAATGTTTCCAGTTTTTCCCGCATGCTCATCCGGAGATCACCGAGACGAACCATAAAATACACATAGAACCCCGCAAGGTGAATCACAAGCAGACCAATCAGCAGGAGCGAAGTGTATTTCTTGACCATTAACCAGGCGAAGGTACTCAAAAATGAAAATGACAAACAGATATTACAGGAACGGGATAGTCCCGTTTAATACTTCCAGCTTTTTGTATCGGCTCCTTTTGGCGCACTTTCCTGAATCCGTTTCAGGATCCGGGGAAGATACATCGTATTGTATCGCAGCCTTGAAATGTAATTCGGATTCTCATGGTCACCATTCCAGCAGTGTTCGGCCCGATCACCATAGTCGACTTCGCCTTTGTAGAAAGGAGTCCTGGTCTTCTTTAGAAATTCTTCCATTTGATATACAGCGTTGTTGAGGTAATAATTATCCATGTCTCCACAATAGATGTGAATCTTTCCCTCCAATTTCGGACCCAGTGTTTTCCAATCCCGCTCCAGGATGTACCGTAAGTCAAAATTCTCTTTCCAATAGTTGGCGACGGAACGGTCAATTTCTCCCGTCTCCTTGTTAAAGATTCGTTTCGGATAGCCATCGTCGCCCTGAGGAGAGTACACCGCTTCCCAGATGTCCCACTGATCGCCTGACCTGCCTTTTGATCCGAGCACAAGTTCATAGTGGTTATTCTCTTCCATGCTAGCCTGGATTTGGCCGAGGTTGTTACGGTGTGATGGCCTGGCTAACTTCTTAAACTCACTGTCGTACCAGTACGCGTTCTTGTCTTTATAGATATCGACAAGGCAGAATGAGCGGAAATCGATTGGATCCGGGCAGGCCGCAAAACAACCATTGAACTCATCCGGGTAGAACATTTGTACGGCAAGGGCTTCCCATCCGCCCGTAGACCCACCATAGGTGAAGCGAGACCACCCTTGTCCAATTCCTCGGAATTGCTTTTCAATTTCCGGAAGCAACTCAAACATGATCGCGTCGCCATAGGGACCAATGTTTTGCGAGTTTACAGCATATGAGTCGTCATAATATGGGTTCGCATGTTGTATTTCAACGACCAGGAATCTCGGAAAATTCTTGCCGGTCCATTGCTTGTAGAAATTGTATGCTTCCTGAGCCTGGATCTTATTGTATCCATAAATACCGAAGCGTTCACTGTAGTCGGTTGTGTCCATGTCAGCAGGTGGCGGTTCAGTGCTGAAGCCACCAAAGTCAGACGGAAAGTGGCCGTGATAAATCATTAATGGATATTTTGAATTGGGATGATTTTCATACCCCTCTGGTAACAACACGTGCGCGCCCAAGTACATGGGCTTTCCCCAGAACTCGGTCAGCATCTTGCTTTGAATCTTTATGTGCTTCACATACTTCGTGTCAACCGGCTCCTTGAGTGCTGGGATTTTTTGATCCATCAGAATCTTGATCGGCTCATTCTGGTTGGGAGCGATGGTAACTTTGAATGGTCGGCTGTAGAAATTGCCAGGCTTCTGGTTCCAATGCTGACCCTCACCTTGATCCGGAGGGAGCTTGACTGTCTTTCCGCTTTTCAGATTGAACGTCTCATAGCGGTTAATAACAGCTTGAACATAGTACTCACCAGGAGGAATGTTTTTTATGCTTCGCACCGGGAACCCAAAGGCCGAGTCGCCAACAATCATCTCCTGACCTGGTTTCATTCCTTCAACATCCACGCCAAATCCCAATTGGGTGTTAAGCCCAAAACTGAATTGTTGACGAGGTTCCGTCTTGTCATTCGTGGCGAGCAATAAAATTAGTCTTCCATCTTGTGGCTGATCACTCATCTCAACCGGGAAAGAGACCGCGAACATGAGTCGGGGAGGAGAGGTTGGGGCAGTACACTGAGCAAACAGCAAGAAGAGCGCAAGAACAAGAATATTTGTTTTCATTGTTGATGGTTTAAGAACACCCTAAGATAGTTCGAACGAGTAGACCCGGTACCCTCTAAAGACACCAATTTAACTCAAAAGTCTAACTCAAAAATATTACATTCGTTTGTTAACGCCTGAATCAATATGAGCAAGCATCCTTGGACCCAGCATTATCCCGACTATTATCCTGCAAATGTGCCTGAACCCACATTCGATTCACTCGCAGCGCTAATGGAGGAAGCCTGCAGAAAGTATGGCAACCAGCCTGCTATAGAGAACATGGACAAGACAATCAGCTATGATGAGCTGAATACGCTGGCAACACATTTTGCGTCATTTTTGCAGAATGAATGTAACCTCCAGCCTGGCGACAGAATTGCCATACAAATGCCCAATATCCTCCAATTCCCAGTCGCGATGCTGGGGGCCCTGAAGGCAGGGCTTATTCTGGTCAACACAAATCCGATGTATACACCTCGGGAGATGCAGCACCAGTTTAAGGACAGCGGGGTGGTGGCGATCGTGATACTCGCCAATTTTGCCCATCATTTGGAAAAAGTTATCGCCGAAACAGCTATCAAGACCGTCATTGTTACCGAAGTCGGGGACCTGCTGGGCGGAATAAAGAAGCCGATTGTCAATTGGATGGTGAAGAATGTTAAGAAGATGGTTCCAGCGTATCATATTCCTTGGGCCGTCTCTTTTTCGGCAGCCCTGGCAAAAGGTAAAGGGAAACCATTCAAACCTGTAGCAATCAAGAAGACGGACACAGCCTTCTTGCAGTATACCGGGGGAACGACGGGTCTTTCAAAAGGTGCTGAGCTAACTCACCTCAATGTACTTTACAACATAGCGCAGTCTACGCCTATACTTAAGCACACCGTGCGGGGGCCGTTGGCGTCGGGTGATGTTGCTGTTATCCCTCTTCCGATGTACCATATTTATGCGCTGATGGCAACTTTTGTTGTGTTGTCAGTCGGGGTGAGAGCGCTACTCGTCACGAATCCCAGAGACTTCGCTGGATTTATCAAGATTCTCAAGAAGCCATTTCAGACTATGATTGGTGTCAATACATTGTACAATGCGTTGCTCAATCATCCCAATTTCAAGGATATCAATCTTACGGCCATCAAGGGCTGTAGCGCAGGCGGGATGGCCCTTCAAGAGATTGTGTACAAGCGTTGGAAAGAAAAAACCGGCATTCCAATTGGCGAAGGATATGGACTCAGCGAGACTTCACCGGTGCTCACGTTTCAGATTCCTGGAAAAGAGCGGATGGGAAGCATCGGAATTCCTATTCCGAATACGGAAATACAAATGATGGATGATGATGGAAATCCCTTGCCTTTCGGTGAAGCCGGGGAATTATGTGCGCGTGGACCGCAGGTTTTCAAAGGCTATTGGCAAAAAGATAATTCTTCTGTTTTCCATCCAGGAGGCTGGTTCAAAACAGGTGACATCGCTGTGATGGATACCGACGGGTATATCAAGATTGTTGACCGAAAGAAAGACATGATCCTTGTCTCTGGTTTTAATGTGTACCCCAACGAGATCGAAGGGGTGGTGGCTGCACATCCGAAGGTTCTGGAAGTCGCGGCGATTGGCTTACCCGATCCGCAATGTGGAGAAGCGGTAAAGATTGTCGTTGTGAAGAAAGACCAATCGTTGACAGAACAAGAGCTCTCAGATTACTGCAAGGAAAATCTTACCGGATACAAGCGACCAAAATTCATTGAGTTCAAGACGGAAATCCCAAAGACAAATGTTGGCAAGATTCTGAGGAGGGCATTGCGGGAGGAGGCAACACCAGCGTAGCTAATTGTCAATCGTCAATTATGAATGCCGGATGACATTCATACTAATTGATAGTTAGGCTCCGAGTTTGGCTTTCAAATACTTCGCTGTATATCCCTGCCCCGATTTCGCCATCGCTTCCGGTGTCCCCTCAAAAACAAGGTGTCCACCCTTCTTTTCTCCTCCCTCCGGCCCCAGGTCTATGATCCAGTCAGCACATTTTATGACTTCCAGATTGTGTTCGATGATAATCACGGTATGCCCCTGATCAACAAGCCCATTCACTGCCTTGAGTAATTTGGAGATATCGTGGAAGTGAAGCCCGGTGGTTGGCTCATCGAAAATGAAGAGAATATGGCCGTCTGGTGTGTTTTTGCCCAGGAAAGAGGCCAACTTCACGCGCTGCGCTTCGCCACCGCTTAAGGAGTTCGAGGAC
>JANNAZ010000011.1:0-8862 GCA_031384895.1 Cyclobacteriaceae bacterium
ATCCACAGTACTCTACAGCCTTACCAGCTCAAAATCAACCTCTCAGGATAGCATCCTCTTTTTGAATAGACCAAAAAAACCAAGCCCACATTAAACTAACTTGCCTTTTCTGGGCTTCTGGATTTTACCCGGACAGTAATAGTCTAAAGTCTAAGGTTTAGGCAGCCGTCCGTACATATCCTGTCTTCGCGAGACGCTTCGCCGGGTGTGCCCTTTATTGCATTATTTTAACGGTCCCAAGCTGTGTTAATCTGTATAATCTGTGGCCAATTCACCATCCGTATAAATCACCCTTTCACGACTCGCCCAATCGCTTAGTTTTGTTTTGCAATCATCAAAAACCCAACTCCATGAAACGACGTGATTTTATTCGAACTTCGGCAGTTACTGCCGGCTCTGCCACCGTATTGTCAGGACTCTCAAGCTGTGCAGATCCTGCTGCGAAAGAAGCGGAAAAATCCTCACTCGACGCGCTTAAGTCCATGACGGATGACGTCAAGCAAATCACAGTAGACGAACGGAAGGCACGCATCGAAAAGGCGCAGCGCCTGATGACCGAAAACAAGATCGACGCCATTTTTCTGGATGGCGGTACGAGCATGAAATACTTTACCGGTATCGATTGGGGCACCAGCGAACGCATGATGGCCGCCATCATTCCAGCCAAAGGAGAAGTGAAATATGTTAGCCCACACTTTGAAGAAGCACGGGTACGCGAACTCATGACGCTCGGCGATGAGGTGCGCGTTTGGGAAGAACACGAGAGTCCATACAAGGTTGTGGTAGGCATATTCGCTGACTTAGGCATCAAAACAGGTCGCATCGGGATGGAAGAGCGGGTCCGATTCTTTCTCTATGATGGTATCCGCAAAGAAGCCAGCGCGCTCGATTACCAGAGCGCAGATCCCGTTACCATGAATTGCCGTCTTATCAAGAGCCCTGCCGAATTGGCTTTGATGCAGAAAGCAAACGACATCACGATCGCTTCGTATAAGGCCGCCATTCCATTCTTGAAAGAAGGCATGTCACCGGGCGACTTTTCAGGTATTATTGGAAATGCACACGGGAGACTGGGTGCTCGCGGTGGAGCATTTGCTTCCTTTGGTGCCGCATCCGCATTCCCCCACGGAAGTATTGCGCCCCAAACACTCCATGTTGGTGATATTGTTTTGATGGATGGTGGCTGCAGTGTTGGAGGTTACGGCTCAGACATCACACGCACAATAGTTTTTGGTGAGCCTACCAAGCGGCAACGTGAGGTCTGGGATGTGGAGAAGGCAGCTCAATCAGCGGGATTTGCTGCAGCCAAGCTGGGTGATCCGTGCGAGAACGTTGATATCGCTGCACGCAAAGTTGTCACAGATGCCGGATTTGGCCCGGGCTACAAAGTACCCGGGCTTCCCCACCGCACCGGCCACGGCATCGGCATGGACGGTCACGAATGGGGCAACATGGTGTTCGGTAACAAGACACCGCTGCAGGTCGGCATGTGCTTTAGCATCGAACCGAATATTTCCATCTACGGTGAATTCGGCATTCGCCTGGAAGACTGTGCCTATATGACGGAAGAAGGCGTGAAGTGGTTTAGTCAACAGAGTCCTGCCATAGATCAACCTTTTGCGTAGTCAATTTGATGATGAATTTATCTGTGCTAATCCCTGCCTGTGTGCCACTTCGGCAGGCAGGCGTGTAATCTGTGGCAACTCTTCACACTCTATTTTAAATGCAACTTAAGCTATGAAAAAGGTTTTCACAATCATACTACTCTTCTTGCTCGCCTTCGTTCCTTCAATGGCACAAAAGACACGCAAACTTTCTGCCGACTCTACCATCACAACCAGCGGGGAAGTTACGGTCAAAGGCAAGCGCTTTCCGTACACTGTGGCGACTGGAACACAGCCCGTGTGGGACGAAGACGGCAAGGCCATTGCTGCGCTGGAGTACACATATTACGAGCGCACGGATGTAACCAATAAAGCAGCCCGGCCGTTGGTCATCTCGTTCAACGGAGGTCCCGGATCTGCGTCGGTATGGATGCACATAGCCTATACCGGCCCGCGTATTCTGGAAATTGACAGTGAAGGGTATCCTGTTCAACCGTACGGAATCAAGGAGAACCCCTACACTATTCTGGATGTAGCTGACATTGTCTATGTGAATCCAGTTAACACCGGTTACTCAAGGATACTAATCAAGGACACACCGAAGGAGAAGTTCTTTGGCGTCAACGCCGACATAAAATACCTTGGCGAGTGGCTTACCAATTTCGTTTCTCGCAAAGGCAGGTGGACTTCTGCCAAGTACCTCATTGGAGAAAGCTATGGCACGACCCGCGTTTCCGGGCTTGCACTTGAACTGCAGAACGCTCACTGGATGTATCTCAATGGCGTTATTCTGGTCTCTCCAACCGACCTGGGTATTGAACGTGGAGGTCCGGTAGATGCTGCTGTCAATGTTCCTTATTTCGCCGCCGCGGCCTGGTATCACAAAATGTTACCTCCCGATCTACAGGCGAAAGACCTTACTGACCTGCTCCCTGAGGTAGAGGAATTCACACTTAATGAGCTGATCCCAGGACTCGCGCGCGGCGGTTTTATCACGGAGGTCAAAAGGAAAGAGCTAGCGGCAAAAATGGCGCGGTATTCAGGCCTTTCTGAAAAAATAATTCTTCAGCATAACCTCGATATTCCGGCACAGTTCTTCTGGAAGGAACTGCTACGAGACAAGGGTGGCTACACGATTGGGCGGCTTGACTCCCGCTACAAAGGAATTGATATGAAGGAAGCCGGTGTTTCGCCCGACTATTCAGCAGAACTAACTTCCTGGCTACATTCGTTCACACCAGCAATCAATTACTATTTGCGAGAAGTACTCAAATACAAGACAGATCTGAAGTACAACATGTTTGGCCCCGTTTCCCCATGGAACAGCGAAAATGATAACACAGGCAGAAACCTGCGGCTGGCCATGGCTGAGAATCCGTACCTCAACGTAATGTTTCAAAGTGGTTACTACGATGGAGCAACGCAGTACTTTAACGCCAAGTACACGATGTGGCAGATTGATCCAAGCGGAAAGATGAAAGACCGGTTTACTTTCAAAGGCTACCGAAGCGGTCACATGATGTACCTTCGGGCAGAAGATCTCGTGACCGCGAATGAAGATATTCGTGAATTCATCATAAAGACTACGCCGAAGAAAGGGCAGGCTGCGAAGTATTGAAAGGAATATTGATTAGTGATTATGGAATCTTGAATGTTGAAGTAGGGCGACTTCAGCGTTCAAGGCTTCGCATGGGAAGCAAGACTATCAGGAAAACATGCTAGCTCCGTAAATAGCAATGCAGACCGCTGGGCTTACTTTAGCGTATGTCCACTTCGGCAGAAAATCATGGCAGGTTCGATTTGCAGGATCGATTTATAGAATTTGCCATCGCAATTGTGAAAGTAGTTTCAACACTTGAATCCGACCGAGTATCCATTCACCTCGGCGGGCAATTACTTCGATCCGGAACCTCCCCTGCCCTCAACTACGCTGAGGCACTTGGTGCCGAATCACGAAAAGACTTTGTCCACAAAATGAGAATCGTACTAAAGGAACTTAGGGAAACAGCGGTATGCCTAAAAATTCTTTCTCGTGTTTCAAACCTTGATGAGGTCCACCCTGTGCATCAAGAATGCTATGAGCTCACGGCCATCATAGCAAAAAGCATTGCAACAGCTCGTCGGAATATGCAAGCTCAGGTCAAAACTTAGCTATTCCAAATATTCCAAATTCAACATTCACTAATCAATCTTTACTAATCAATATTGCTCCCTTTCAATTAATTGAAAATGCACCCGTTTGCTCAATTGCCATCCGCAAACTTTCTCACCAAGTCCCACCCTTCCTTCACAGTCTCCAGTGTCGCATGCGTTTGTCCAGCAACAAACCGGATAACAAACTTGTTATTAAGTCGCGTTTGAGTAAGGAGGATTTTGCCGCTTGCATTCAGTTTTTGGATCAAATTCGAGTTCATCGCATCCAGCTTCGCTTCATCTTCGACGCCAACAGGATGAACCCGAAAACAAATGAGATTCAACGGCACAGGTGCCATCAGCTCAAAACCCCTTGTTTGCTCAACTTGTTCCTTCACCCATTGTCCGTAGGCAATATGATCGCGGAGCCGCTGACGCATGCCTTCGAGGCCGTAGGTGCGGATAACGAACCAAAGCTTTAATGCGCGAAATCTCCGACCTAAGGGTATTCCCCAGTCACGGTAATTGTTCACTAGCTTATCTTCCGGTGTCTTGAGATACTCCGGCATGATACTGAACGTATTCACCAACGCCTCCTTGTCTTTTACAAAATAGGCGGAACAATCGAAATTCGTGAACATCCATTTGTGCGGGTTGAAGACAAAGCTGTCGCACTTCTCCACACCTTTACTCATCCACCTGAATTCGGGCAACAGCAACGCACTTCCCGCATAGGACGCGTCAATGTGGTGCCAGCAGCCATGCTTTTGACAAATTGAACCAATCAGGTCGATCGGATCGATTGCCGTAGAACTGGTTGTACCTAATGTCGACACCACGCACAGTGGAGTAAATCCATTCTCCAAGTCCTGTATGATTGCAGCCTTAAGGGCTTCGGGAACCATCGCATAGTTGACGTCTGTCTCAATTTTTACCAGGTTGTCAATTCCAAAACCTCCAATACGAACACCCTTGTCGACGGATGAGTGGGCTTGGGTCGAAGTATAGATGCGAAACCGCTCTTTGCCGGTAAATCCTGCCTGATTAATCGCGTATTGAGATTTCTTTTCCCGCGCCGTCAGCATAGCTACCAGCGTTGATGATGAACTGCTATCCTGGATGACACCGGTGAAGCCATTTGGGAGTCCGATGGCTTCGCGCAACCATTCCATCATACGATCTTCTAGTTCTTCTGCCGCTGGCGAGGTCAGCCAGATCATACATTGGGCGCCCATTGTGGTCGCCAGCATTTCGCCGAGTATGGATGGCTCACTCGAGCCTGACGGGAAGTATGCGTAGAACTGCGGATGTTGCCAGTGGGTCATTCCCGGGACCACGATGTCATTGAAGTCCTTGAAGATGGTGTCAAACGGTTCGCCCGATTCAGGCGCCTGCAACGGCAACTGTCTTTTGATATCGCCTGGCTGTATGTTCGGCTTGACGGGATAGGTGCCGACCGAGGCAAGGTAATCGGCCATCCAATCAACAAGGCGGTGCGCCTGGCTTCGGAATTCTTCGTTGGTCATAGGGAGGGTAAAGAAATATTGAATACCGAATAATGAATATTGAATGTTGAATTAATCATTAAATGATTCCTCCAATGGCCACGTTTCCTTCATCATTTAATATTGGAGATTCAATATTCGATATTTTCTTTGGTTCTACCGCTTCGCAGCCAGCACCTTCTCCACCAGGCCATCCATAGCAGCTGATTTTATCCAACGGGCCACTATCACAAGCTCATTTTCCGGATCCACGTAAACCATGTTGGTGCCATTGCCTAAGTGGTAAAAAGCTGACGCAGGTGCAGAAGGCAACAACTTTTTGTCGGTATTAAGGTACCAGTTCATAAATCCATAAGTAGGCTGTGCCGGAGTTGGCGTAGTTGCCATCTTCACCCACGCTTCTGAAATCAGTTGCTGGTTTCTCCACTTTCCATTTCGCATCGTCAGGTATCCAAACCTTGCCATATCTCGGGCGCTAATGAACATGCCCCCGCCCCAGTGGCCTCCCCCACTTACAGACTGAACAATTTGACCATCCAGAACGATGTACGAGTTCTCGTATCCGTACCACCGCCAGGTGTTGGATGCCTGGATAGGATCCATGATGTGCTCTCTCAAAACTTGCGGTAAGGGCTTGCGCCATACCGAGAGGCCGGCCAAAGCGAGCGCATTTACCCGAACGTCATTGTACTCAAATGTGCTACCCGGCTCAACGCGAGGCCGATTGATCCAATCCACTGGTTGAGGCGAAGGGCGATCAGCCCACTCGGGCTTGCCCCACAATGTTCCTTCCCAGTCGCTCACCTGCCTCAGTAAATGGTCCCATGTAATTTTTCGGTTGTGGGGAGTTTCAAACAGAGCCAGCATTTGAGGTTCGCTGAAGTGCGCTCCTTTGTCCATTACAACGATCGAGTTGTAAGGCAGAATGGGCGGAACATATTTCCATACGGTGTCATTCACATTTCGAATCATCCCCTTATCGACAGCCACCCCAATCACGGTGGATAAAAAACTTTTTGTTACGCTGTGGGACATGTCCACACGAAACGGTTCACCCCATTCGGCAACAATGTATCCTTTGTAAAGAATAATCCCTGTGACATCACCGCGGTCCTTCAATGGACCGATTGCCGTTCCAAAAGGCTCCCGTCCAAATGTCTGATAGTGCGACTGCTCCATGCTCCTTGGATTCGGTATCTCCTGGCTAATGCAGTACGCGATTGCTTCTCTTAGCTTGTCAGCATTCATTCCTGCTTCAGCAGGTGTTTTTTTCTTCCATTCGGAATCGGTGCCCGGATAGTAAACTTCGGCCGCTACAGCTTTCTGTCTTTGTGCGAACGATATCGTAGAAACGCAAACAAGTATACAGGCCAAGAATCTCATGCTGGTGTGGTTATTTGAGCAACGTACCTTCTTTGATCCAGATTTCATTTCCTGTTGTTATCGTGGCATCGACAAAGAAGTTCCAGCGGACATACCCGCCTTTCACTTTTCCACCGAGTTCCGTGTTGTCGCCGAGCGAGAGGCGCACGACGCCAGCTCCGTAGCCATAATATGGAATCCATGGTTTTTCTTTGGGAATGGCGAGCAGGGGATTAAACCCTACGGCAAGTTCGCGGAAAGAATGTGCCGCATCGCCACCCTTGTCGAGTTCGGCCTTGACAGCCTCTTGCCCTTTCCTGGCAACGATAGATGTTACCTTTCCCTTCTTGAACGTCAGCTCAAGACCTTCTACCTTCTGTCCATTCCACATCCCATCGGGGAATGCAATGACTCCCTCTACTGTTTCTTCGATCGGGGCCACTCGGATAGCTCCTGCAGGCAACTCCACTTCGCGATCAATCAGGTTGAGAGCGTCTTGCATGTGACTCAGCGATGCATCCCCGTCTTGTTTGGTGACCGGGCGATCCCCTATCCGAAATGTCAAGTTTGTGCCTGCGGGTGTTGTAACGTGAACATCGCTCTGCCGAAGGGCTGTCTCAAAATTCTTTTGCATAATTGCCATTGCCGCGTAGTCCGTACTGAGCAAAACTTGCTGATAGAGTTTATCAATGGAATCATCAATCGGAATCGGCTGCCCCGAAATATCATAGGCCCCAATCCAGTGGAAATGGATGGTACGACCTCTACCCATGTTGAGCACTTCTTGTAATGCAGCATACGGAGCATGCGCCGGCATTGCGCCAGGGAGCATGATGCCCAGGTCCACTTCACCAAAGTGACCGATGAGGTCCGTCCCAGACTTCCCTTGTGATTTTTCAATAAAATCAGTTTTCCAGGCAGTCGGCTGATTGAGTGTATCCACGCTGATAGCCCCAAGGAACACTGCGCCCTCTCTTGAAATTTTGTACTCTAACATAGCAACCAGCGAGTCGAACCGGCCGGGTTGAGCTATGATGAGCACCTGCTCGCCGGGCTGAAGATTACTTTGCCGAATGATCTTGTCGGAAATAGCTTGCCAGTCGAAGGATGAAGGGTTTGAGGTCATTGTGGATTCCTTCTTTTGGCAGTTGAACAAAACAGCCGTCAGGAGACAGCCCGCGAAGATTGATTTCAAATTTGACATAGTTGCTTGTTAGGGCGCGCAAGGTACAATCATTCTGAAAAAATGTATAGCAATTGTACTGCGTTCTCGATATTTTTAGCTTCTTCCGACTACTCGGAGTAGCAGGAAAACGGAAGTCGCAAACTATAGCAGACAGATGAAAGACCTCAAGACCAAAATTGTACTTATCACAGGTGCCAGCAAGGGCATCGGCGAAGCAATCGCCATGACATTGGCAGCGCATGGCGCCAAAGTTGTAATCAATTCACGCAAACAAGAAGAAATTGACAAGGTAGCTAACATGATTCGTTCCGCGGGAGGCGACTGCCTTGCTATCGCTGGCAATGCGGGAGACCCGGTCACCTGCAAATCGCTTGTCGATCGGGCGGTAGAACACTATGGAGGACTCGACATCCTGGTAAACAATGCCGCATCCAACCCCTCCTTTGGACCGATCGTGGAAACCGAAGAATGGGCGTATGACAAGATCATGAGCATCAACGTAAAGGCGCCTTTCGAACTTGCCAGGTTCGCCTACCCGGTGATGAAGAGTCGAGGGGGCGGATCCGTAATCAATATGAGTTCCATAGCAGGTGACACTCCTGATCCGGGGCTTGGCATGTATTCCGTTTCAAAAGCAGCTTTGAATATGCTCACCAAAGTTATGGCCAAAGAATGGGGCCCCGACAACATTCGCGTAAACGCGATTTGCCCAGGTCTTATTAAGACGAAATTCTCCCAGGCCATCTGGCAGGATGAATCCATGCTCAAGCGTTTCATGAAACAAGTACCTATGGGCCGTATGGGTACGGTTGAGGAAATTGCGGCGCTGGCACTCTTTCTGTCATCTGATGTTTCTGGCTATTGCACAGGCACCTTGTTCTATGCAGATGGCGGTACTGTAATTTAGTTGGTAGTTGTTCGAAATGCAAAGATCACCGACGCAGAACCCGGAACCTTGAACTTTGAACTTTAGACTATTGTTGTCCGGGGAAAGTTTTAAAATTTAGGCAAGGCCAATTAAGACCTTGCCTTTTTTATGGGTAAAATTGTTTTCCACAACAAAAATTTCCCA
>JANNAZ010000026.1:0-1704 GCA_031384895.1 Cyclobacteriaceae bacterium
TAAGGAGCTAAAGTGTTAAATTGTAAGGGTATTAAAGTGTTTACCTGATAATGTCACTCAATCGGTCAATAGCTAACACCCAACACCCAACACCCAATACCCAACAGCCAATAGCCAACTACCATCCATGAGTTCCCTCGATCCTCGCGTCAACAGACTTCCGGTAACGGGTACGCCAGGCGTGATCAGTCCCAAGGCGCCACTCGATCAATTCGGATCGTTCGAAGTATTTGTTCAGGGAAAGGAAGGAAAAGCATTTCAGCACGAAGGAATCGTTCACGCCCCCAATCTTGAAATGGCTTTTGTGCTGGCCAAGGAGGCGTTCACCCGGCGATTCACCTGCACATCGCTTTATGTAACGGATACCCGCGATGTTTACGTAAGCCCGCTTACGGAAGGCGACAAGAATGCATACGACCTTATCCCTGAAGTTACTTCAGCTAATCAATCTGAGGATTTTGAAATTTATCACCTGCTCCGCCGCGGAAAGCAACACGTCCATGCAGGCACAGTGATGGCAGACAGTCCGGAAGAAGCCATGTGGAAGGCGCGCCAATCAGTAAATACAAAACCCGTGTTTAATGTCTGGGCCGTACGCGCCGCATCCATCCGCAGAACCGGCCCCGAAGAATCCATATTGTGGGAAACGCTTCCTGACAAAAAGTTCAGGGATGCTGCCGACTACAAAGGCGGAGATAAACTCAAAGAATTTCTCGAACGACAAAAGGCATGAACGACCCCGCGCTTAAAGAGCTACTCTACAAAATGGCGGACGATCTGCTGATCTACGGCCACCGCAATTCCGAATGGACAGGGATGGGGCCGTTACTGGAAGAAGACATTGCCTTTTCCTCTATGGCACAAGACAAAATCGGTCAGAGCTATGCCCTATTTCAGATGCTACATCAGTTGGGCGAGCAAGCCCCGGATACGGTTGCCTTCACGCGCAATGCCGCTCAATTTCATAATTGCATCCTCACCGAGTTGCCAAACCAGGAATATGATTTCAGCCTCATCCGTCACTTCCTCTTCGATACGGCAGATTCACTACGTTGGCAAATGCTGACGCAATCAACCCATGAGCCACTGGCTCAGTTGGCAAAAAAGATTCAGGGTGAACTCCGCTATCACACACTGCACGCCAATACCTGGGTGAAGCAACTCGGAACGGCTACGGAGGAAAGCATTACACGCCTGCAGCTATCCCTGAACGAGGCCATTCCCTACTCGTTGGGCATCTTCGAGGAATCACCTTACGAGGATACCCTTATCAAGGAGGGAATTTTTCAAGGTGAGAAGGCTTTACAAAAGTCCTGGAAATCTAAAGTCGAACAAGTCCTTGCAACTACCCAACTTGAACTACCCGATTGGAAGACCGTCGTGCCCGTAATCGGTGGACGGACAGGCAAACACAGTGAACACCTTCAGCCCATGGTCGAAGAGATGAGCGAGGTGTTTCGCATAGACCCCAGTGCTGAGTGGTGATTCCTATCGCACAACTACCAGTCGACCACTTTCAACAAACTGCTTGCCATTGGCCGTTACGGTAAACCGGAAGAGATAAATCCCTACCGGCAAAAGACTACCAGAAGAATCTTGCACGCTTACCTGAATTTCATTGGTGCCCACATGCAAGACAGGCAGTACCTCATTGCCAAACATCCGCACGGCGGTCTTCCAATCGGGTAGTTCAAGTTGGGTAGT
>JANNAZ010000052.1:0-8528 GCA_031384895.1 Cyclobacteriaceae bacterium
TCCTCCGTGCGCCGCGCAACTGGGCGCCCCATTTTTAAAAAATATCCCCCCCTGGCAAACAAAACCCACGACCAGGTACAGCAGGGCATGAATGATGTTGTACCGTGTAACCACCATGATGGTGGTAAACACGGTAACGGCGCTCGCGAGATAAAATGCTAGTTCCATATATTATTCATTGGTCATTTGGCTATATCCTAACGCTTTAATTCCGTTTCCTATGGCAACAAACTCTTCACATCTACCGGAGGCTCTTCATTCTCTGCTTCTCCCTTGTCTTTGCCCTTTATCGATATCCCCGCAACTTTATAGTAATTATATCCCGGATACTTTCCTTCGCCATTGATAAGCAAGTCTTCTTTTTCATACACCAAATTCTGACGGTCGTACTCACCCATCTCAAAGTCGGGTATCAATTGGATGGCGTAAGTCGGGCAAGCCTCTTCACAATACCCGCAGAAAATACATCTCGAAAAGTTGATTCTGAAAAATTCCGGATATCTCCGGCCGTGTTCATCTTCAGTGGCCTGGAGCGAAATGCAATCCACTGGACAGGCTGCTGCGCATAGGTAACATCCCACACATCGTTCGCCCATGTCCGGATCGCGGGTAAGGACAATCCTTCCACGCCAGCGCGCCGGCAGTTTCACCTTTTGCTCCGGATACTGTATGGTCTCGCGCTTGTGGAACATGTGCAGAAACACCAACCACATACTTCGAACGATGCTGAACATTTTCTATTGTTTTAATTTGAACACATTATCACGTATACCATTGGGTCTTCATTCTTCTTTAATTTCCTCTCAACAAAACAATTCCCGCCGTTACCCAAAGATTTATCAACGTCAATGGTAACAGTATTTTCCAACCGAACTCCATGAGCTGGTCATATCGCGGCCTGGGCATGGAGGCACGCAGCAGTATGAAAAGCATGATGAACGCGAATGTCTTGAGGATGAACCACACCAGCGGCGGAAGGAAACCTGGGCCGAGCCATCCTCCAAAGAAAAGGGCCACAACCAGGCTGGAGATGAGCGTGATGCCGAGATATTCTCCCACAAAGAATACTCCGAATTTCATCCCGGAGTATTCGGAATGGAATCCAGCAATCAGTTCGCTCTCTGCTTCAGGGATGTCAAATGGCAGCCGGTGCGTTTCCGCTATGCCAGCGATTAGAAAAGTGATGAAGCCAATAAACTGAGGCACGACAAACCACATTCCTTTCTGGGCTTCGATGATGTCCTCCAATCTGAATGAACCGGCCAGGATCACAACGCCCATCAGTGAAAGCCCCATAAATACTTCATAAGAAATCAACTGGGCTGCTCCGCGCATGGCGCCAAGCAAAGCATATTTGTTGTTGGAGGCCCATCCGCCAAGAATAATGCTGTACGCTCCAATCGATGACATCGCGAGAAAAAAAAGTATCCCGATGTTCAGGTCCACAACGATTATTCCGGGGGCAAACGGGATAATCGCGAAACCCATCAACGCGGTGATGGCCACGACCGCCGGTGCCATGACAAAAACTGCTTTGTCAGCAAACGGTGGTATCCAGTCCTCCTTGAAAAAAAGTTTGATCGTATCCGCCAGGACCACCAGGACGCCAAAGGGGCCCGCACGATTGGGACCATAGCGGTCTTGCCACAGTGCCAGCATGCGACGCTCCAGCCAGATGAGACCAGGCGCAATGGTGAGAAGGCCGGCCAGCACGCCACCAATAATTAACCAATGCATTGCTGTGCTGCTCATATCTCTATTTTATTTCTGCCCACAAGGGCAAATGCCAATAATCAGTTTCCGGTAATCCCACCGGAAAACCGGCAACGCCAAAGGGAATAGTGGCATTGAATTTCACTGGCAGTTGATGTGGCTTACCGTCGATCTTCATAGCTATCAGCTCTCCTTCTTTTTTTTGCAATGTCATGGCATCCTGGGGATTCAAGGCTACGTATGGCTTGGGCGATCGCTCGGCTACAGCGGGTGATAGCGAACTAAGTTGCTCCGTACCAAAAATGTGATGAAAAGGAACCACGAGGAACTCATTTTGTTTGCGATGGAAAGCTTGCGGGATACCCGTGAAGTATACCGCCTCTCTGCCTTGTGGCTTGACTACGCAGACGCCCGGGTCGCCGCCGCGCAACGCACCTCCTATTTCTTCCTGGTATTTGTTGGTCGATTGAACAGAATTCCATCCCGGCGACCAGAAGTACGGTATCAGCGATGAAGGCGGCAGACTGCGCAAGCCTTCCATGGTATACGACAATGGTGAGTCCGGATCTTCGGCAGGCTTTTGTTCGCTCACTTCAATATTCGCATTCATAGAAGTACGGCCGCTATACCGGTGTGGTTCGCGGGGGATACGCTGTCCGTCGACCCGGAAGGTTGAATCCGGCACAATCTTGTCGACGCCTTTCAGATCGCCAATTTCATTGGCAAGCGCCTTAATGACATCTCCATGGCTCTTCCAGCCGGCAAGATTCGCACGCTCCAGCGCTTCTCCGATCTGCATCAGCCAGCGCCAGCTTTCCCTGATTCCGTTAGCTGGCTCATATACCTGGAAGGACCGTTGTGCCCGGCCTTCGTTGTTCAGCAACGTTCCGTCCGCTTCCGCGAACGTGCCGGTTGGAATCAATATACTGGCCTTTTGCGTGGTGGAACTTGCGGTATGATCCAACACCACAACACATTTGCACGAAGAAAAGAATTGGCCGGCAGATTCGGCGGACGCATGACGATAAACATCATTTTCCAGGATGATCGCTGCAGTGGGTTTAGAACCCGGTAGCGCTTCAAAAGCTTTTTCGATAGCAGGGCCACCCAAAAGGGCGAGGCCCAGGGAATTGCACTCCGGCAACGTGAGCACGATTCCGGTACGCGGATTCTTTTTGTGTAAAGCGGAAGCAATATTCGCAGCAGCGTTCAGCAAGGGTTCTGATCCGCAGGAAGTCCCGGAAATAACAGCTGGCCTTTCAGCTTTCATCAATGCGTCTGCGATTTTCTGCGCCAATTTTTGTTCATCCGGCGTGAGGTCAGCCACTGCCGGCGCGCTGTTGTCGATTCGGTTTGCAACAGCAAATCCAATCCGTGCGAGCGTATCGGGCACCCCGCGATAGGTGTCGGTTGCTATATCATCCAATTTAGTTGCAGCAAGGGTAGCAAGGAAAAGCGGACCCTTCTCCTCCTGCATCAATTCCCGGGCGGCAGCGTCATGCCAGGCCGGGATATTTGCCTTGGCGACCTCTTTCATCGGCTGTTGCCTTACGGATTGCCGGATAGCAAGTGCCAGCATAGGTGCCGTGTTGGTGAGGTCTTCACCGAGAACCAACACCGCATCGGCCTTTTCCACGTCCTTCATACACAAGGAGGGCACAACTCCCTTGGACATAATATTCAAAACAGTGTTCGTAAGCCCCCATTCTTTTTGGGAAACACCCTGATAAAAGTTTTCACTTCCTACGAGCTTTCTTAAGGCAAAGTTTGATTCAAGCGATGCCCTGGGTGAGCCGATCCCAATGATCGTGGAATCTTTTAACGATGAAATCGACTTCAGGAGTTTGCCAAGCGTCACTTCGCCGTTTACGTCATCTTGAATAACCGGCACACGCAACCGGGAAGAAGCATTTACAAACTCATAGCCAAAACGCCCGCGGTCGCAAAGGAAATATCCATTCACCTGACCGTTGTAGCGGTTGGTAATCATGCGAAGTGATCCATAGCGTTCTCCTGCAATTGTATTGCACCCCAGGCTGCAATGCGTGCAGATGGAGGGCGCCATGGTGAGGTCCCACTTGCGGGTGTAATGTTGCTTCAGCGTTTTATCCGTGAATACGCCGGTAGGGCAAACTTCCGCAAGATTGCCGCTAAACTCATTTTCCAGCACCCCTTCTTCATGCCTACCGAAATAGACATTGTTCTTTGAAGCAAAGGCATCCAGGTCCTTGCCGCCGGCATAGTCTTTGTAAAAACGCACGCACCGGTAACACTGAATGCAGCGGTTCATTTCGTGGTTGATAAACGGACCCAGGTATTGATTTTTATAGGTCCGCTTTTTGTAATTGAACTGCCGGTAGGCGTGCCCGGTCATCACCGTCATGTCCTGGAGGTGGCATGAACCTCCCTCATCGCATACTGCACAGTCGTGTGGATGATTTGTCATCAGCCAGCCAATGACATGCTCACGGAATTCCTTGGCTTCCGCATCGCTAATGGATATTCTCTGGTTGTTGGTTACCGGCTCCATGCATGACATGATCAGGCGGCCTTTCTTGTCATTCTCATCTTTGAAAACCTTGATGGCGCACTGGCGGCACGCTCCTACTGACCCCAACGCCGGATGCCAGCAGAAGTAAGGGAGGTCCAAACCTAGCGTGAGACAGGTCTCGAGCAGGTTCTTTCCGGAACTTACTTCGTAGGGCTCGTTATCGATATAAAGCGTTGCCATTTCAGATTTACGATTTACGATTTACGGTTTCCAATTTTTTGTGTGTCAATCCTGAATAGGAACATTGTTTATCGTGAATGTGTCGGTCAAAATCTTCTCTGAAATACTTGAGTGCGCTTTGGAGTGGCTCCATAGCGCCGGGGGCAAATGCGCAAAACGTGTTGCCAGGGCCGAGATACCGGGTATGAAATTCCAATACCTTGATATCCTCCGGTCGTCCTTCGCCATGTTCAATGGAGTTCAGAATTTTCTCCACCCACGGAATCCCTTCGCGGCAGGGCGTGCAAAATCCGCACGACTCCTGAGCGAAGAAGTGCTCCAGGTTTTTTACAAATCCTACAGGGCATGTTTTGTCATCCATGACGATGATGGTTCCTGTGCCCAAACGGCTTCCCGCGGCAGCGACGGAGGTGTAGTCCATCTTTACATCGAGGTGTTCTTCCACCAGAAAATCGGTTGATGCACCTCCGGGCAAGGCCCCTCGAAATTTGAGACCGTCTTGCATACCGCCAGCATGCTCTTCGATCAATTCCCTCAAGGTAACACCCATGGGCAATTCCCAAGCTCCTGGTTTCTTCACTTTTCCACTCACGCCGTAGATCTTTGTTCCCGCATCACCCGTAAGGCTCAATCCCTTAAACCATGCCGCTCCATTATTAATAATGTGTGGGAGGCAACAGAAGGTTTCCACGTTGTTCACAATAGTGGGCCGGCCAAACAAACCGCTAACCTGAGGAAAGGGCGGCTTTGCCCGTGGAGTGGCACGCTTTCCTTCCAGCGAATTAAGCATGGCTGTCTCTTCACCGCACATATACCTTCCCACACCGGTATGCAAATGCATGTGAAGGTCAAAGCCAGAGCTTAAAATATTTTTTCCCAGGTAGCCTGCCTCTTCCGCTTCCGCAAGGGCTCGAAGGATGGCTGTTGCGGCAGTTTTGTACGCCCAACGCAAATAGATGAATGAACTGTCCGCCTGGATCGCATAGGCTGCCACAATCATGCCCTCGATCAATTGATGTGGGGTACACTCCAATAGAATGCGGTCCTTAAAAGTGCCCGGCTCCATCTCGTCCGCGTTGGCAACCAGGTATTTTGGTTTTGGGGCATCCAACGGCACGAAGCTCCATTTTAACCCTGTGCTAAACCCGGCCCCTCCTCTTCCCCTCAAGTTGGAGTCCTTCACCAGGGCCTGGACCTGTACGGGTGACATCTTCAGCATTTTCCTCACCGCCTGATAGCCACCCACCTGCTCATACTCTTTCAGCGTGAGCGGTCTTTTGTCTTCGCGGATGCGCTGTGTCAGCGGTCGTTCCATCGTCATTGTTTTTCCTTCATACTATTCTTTGCGCCCGTGCACCTTCGCATTTAAATCGCGAAGACGCTATGGCCCAAAGAGATTCGATCACATGGATTTATTTTTCAATCATTTATATTTCGCTAGAATCTCCTCTAATTGTTCAGTATTCACATTTCTGTACAAGTCATTGTCAATCATCAGCGCCGGTGCGCAATCACACGTGCCCAAGCAACAATTTGGGAGGATGGTGAATTGGCCGTCCGCTGTTGTTTCGCCAAATTTTATTCCAAGCCGCTTGAAAAGATTGTCGCGCAAATTCTCATAGCCCATAACCCAGCAACTTATGCTGTCGCATACGAGGATCACATGCCGGCCAACCTCCTTGCGGAAGATCAGGTTGTAGAAGGTAGCCACCGAGTCCAATTCCTCCGCACTCATATTTAGGTAATGCGCCACATCCTGCAGACTTTCATCCGATACCCACCTCCGGTGCTCCAGCACAACCTTGAGCGCCTCCACGCAAGCCGCTTTCCTGTAAGGGACCAGTTCGATGGCTTTGTCAATTTCGTGTATTTCTTCTGTCGTTAGCATTTTCTATCGGTCAATATCTGCCAATACATAATCCATCGCTCCCAATATGCTCAGCATGTCGGCCACGGTGTACCCTTTGCTGATGTAAGGCAACATTTGCATGTGCGCAAAGGAGGGTGTGCGGATCCTCATTCTGTAAGCAGATGTGTTGCCGTCGCTGATCGCATAATAACTGTTGGCCCCCTTTGTCGCCTCCGTACAACTCATTGCCTCACCCGGAGGGATCACCGGGCCCCAGCTCACATTGAGGAAGTGGGTGATGAGGGTTTCAATGTCCTTCATCGTATGCTTTTTGATAGGAGGTGTCGTAAGCGGATGGTCTGACTTGTAGGGGCCCTCCGGCATATTCTTCATGCATTGCTCGATGATCCGCAGACTTTGACGCATTTCCTCCACGCGCACAAAGGCGCGGTCATAGCAGTCCCCGTTGTTTCCAATAGGAACTTCAAAATCAAAATTTTCATACCCAGAGTACGGTTGCTTCTTTCTAAAATCCCATTCAAATCCTGTGGCACGCAGGTTGGCACCGGTAGCACCCCACTCGATGGCTTCATTGCGCGTGAAAATTCCGATACCAACTGTCCGGGCCTTAAACAGGCTGTTGCGCATCACCATCTTATCGTACTCTCTGAGTTGCTTTGGAAAGTAGCTTATGAAGTTCTTCACAAGTGTGTCCCACCCATTGGGAAGGTCTTGCGCAACTCCTCCAATACGGAACCAGTTTGGGTGCATGCGGCCGCCGCACACTGCCTCTACAATATCAAAGACCCGCTCGCGGTCGGTGAACATGTAGAATACAGGCGATAGCTGCCCGACATCTTGTGCAAAGGTCCCATACCAAACCAGATGGCTGGCGATCCTGAACAATTCACACATCATGACCCGGATAACTTTTGCCCTTTCGGGAACCTCAATTCCGGCCAGCTTTTCTATTGCAAGCAAGTACGCCAGGTTATTGTTGACACCCCCGAGGTAGTCGATCCGATCGGTGTATGGAATGTAGGTATGCCACGACTGGCGTTCGGCCATTTTTTCGGCTCCGCGATGATGAAAGCCGATATCAGGCACTGCATCCACAATATCCTCGCCTTCCAATTGAAGAATTATTCTTAGAACGCCGTGGGTGCCCGGGTGCTGAGGCCCGATGTTTAAGAACATGAAGTCGGAGCCCTCACTTTGCGTTTGCATGCCCCAGTCTTCCGGCTTGAACTGCAAAGCTGCCTGCTCGCGGTCTTCCTTTTCAGGTGAAAGTTCGAAACGTCCCATCTCCGTGGCGCGGGCCGGGTGCTCTTTGCGCAGCGGGTGACCTTCCCATGTGAGCGGCATCAATATCCTGGTGAGGTGGGGATGCCCATCGAATCTGATGCCAAACATGTCGAATACTTCCCGTTCGTACCAGTTGGCATTTATCCAAAGAGAAGTGATGCTGGGCACGGAGGGCTTGTCGGCCGGAAGGGCTACTTTTAATCTGATAAAACAATTGCGTCCAAACGAGAAGAGATGATAGACGACCGTGAAGTGATTGGAAGGATATCCAGGGTCTTTCTTGCGGGTTCTCTCGTCAATGGCCGTAAGATCGTACAAGAAAGTGAAGGGCCTGGGGATACCGGTTTTCAGGTATTGCAGTACATCGGGAATTTTTGCGACCGGCATCCACAGGGTAGCGATATTGTCTTTTGTTGATTGTCTGGAAAAGTTGTCTTCTCCAAACTTCAACTGCAGCAATTCAGGTGGATCGAAGTCATTCTCCATATCGCAATCGCTATCCGTTGTTCGTTATGGGTATGTAAAGCGGAGCGGCCGGATGCAGGCTTTGTGCCTCTTCGTGTCCTTGCGTCTTTGCGGCAGAAAATAAATGAGGAGGAAGCATGTTGCGTTGGGTCGTTCTTATTTAATTAACTGATTCCATTTTTCAAATACTATATTTCATCAGGTGAGCGAAGAGATGTCATCTTTATTCGCTCATCGTGTTTCTTGTCACGCATCGAAATTTTTTCAGGCCTGATCACACCCTGGTCGCCGATCATCCAGCTCAGCGGACGCTTTTCTTTTCCCACCCGCGAAGCCAGCAGGGTAAGTCCCTCCATAAAAGCATCCGGGCGCGGCGGGCAGCCCGGGACGTACACGTCGACCGGCAAGAATTTGTCAACGCCTTGAACGACGCTGTAAATGTCATACATGCCGCCGGAGTTGGCG
>JANNAZ010000056.1:0-6492 GCA_031384895.1 Cyclobacteriaceae bacterium
ATTTCTGCCTGCCTGAGGATAAAAGTATGGGACTCCACCGTAACTGTATCCATTAGAAGAATAAACTACATCCAGTGCATTGTTAATCAGTACGCTCCAACCAATAGATCGAAACCCCCTGGAGGAGAACTCATAACTCAATCGAACATCATTAATCCAATACCCGCTTAGCCTGACGTTATCACTTTCCGAATTGTCCAGATACTGTGCGCCAACATATTTTGAAAGCCACGCCGCTTCCATTCCGCGTACAGGCTTCCAGGTCAACTGACTGCCGGCAATAGTACCTGGAGACAGGATGATTTTTGTATTCTTTGTGACGGGGGCATTATTCTCAAAAACAACAAAATCATTATTCTGATTGATGCTCCAGGTCGCGTTGGCATTCAAACTCCAGGCATCAGAAAAGCGAATGGTCCCCGATACCTCCAGTCCGGTTCGAAAACTTTTGCCAACATTAGCACGAATCGGGTATCCCTGATTGTCGATGCCGCCTGTCTGGACCAATTGATCCGTATAGTTCATCAGGTAATAGTTTAAATCGAAGGCAAAGCTTCGTGCATTCCGGCCCAGGCCCAGTTCAAAATTGTGTAGTCTTTCCGGGCGTGGTTTAACCGCGCTCTCAAGGTAATCCGATCGGTTGGGCTCTCGATTGGCAATGGCATAGGAGGCGTACAAAACATCTTTAACAGAAAGCTTGTAACTGATACCCGCTTTTGGGTTAAAGAAATTGAAGTGGTCATCTACGCTGTAGCTGCTTTGATCATCACGCGTTCCTGCCGTAACATAGGAGACGCCCCGAAATTGAATATCTACAAATGAATTGAGATGCTCGTTCAATTGGTAGTTCCATTTGATATACAAATTGCCGTCCTCCTTTTCAGATTGTCCATTGTAATAGTGGTACCCGGCCGTGGCCGCTCCAGCTACCTCTGTCCAAGTTATCTCACCAAAGTGTTTCGCCACACCATAATGATGATAGGCACCTCCAAGGGTAATTGAAGATTTGTCGCCTTGATACTGAATGCCGTATGTCACACCATAGAATTTGTTGTCCAGCCATTTACGGACAACCATATCGCTGCTGGTGAATGTCGTGTCGGGGAGTATGACATCCGGAAGACCCACACTGGCAAATGATCTTGCCTGCTGGTACTCTTCATAAAAGCCACGACCATAGGTGTAATGCAATGCTGCAGTTGCGCTCCAACGTGTTGACAATTGGTGTGAAGCATGAAGTTGATAGTGATCCTGCCGGTAGTCATCCACCTGGTTATCGTAATACCCGATGATCCCACCATTTACATCGTAAAGCGCGCCCGCATAGTTCATTTGCCGATTCGTCTGCAGCGTTGCCTGATCTACACCATACCAGGACTGATACGTTTTCTCAAGACCACCGAACGTGATGGCCTTGATGATCGTCTTCTTCCCGAAGTAGCCGGCACTCAGGTAATAAGACGCCAAATCAGACGTCGCGCGATCGACATACCCGTCAGAGGTGATACGGGATGCTTTTACATCGAGCGCCCAATGATCATGAATCAACCCTGTTCCAGCCCGGACTGTATATCGTTGCGTACCAAAAGAACCTGCAGCGGCAACCAGTTCAGCATACGGATCTCTTTGAAGAGACGTGGTCTGTAGATTGATGCTGGCTCCGAAAGCTCCGGCACCGTTGGTTGATGTGCCCACCCCGCGCTGAATCTGGATACTTTGTGTGGATGACGCGATGTCAGGGATGTCTACCCAAAACGTTGATTGCGATTCGCTGTCATTATATGGGATTCCATTAATGGTAACATTTATTCGCGTCGCATCGCTGCCGCGAATCCGTATTCCGGTATACCCAATCCCAGCTCCGGCATCCGAGGTCGTCACCACAGATGGGGTCCAGTTCAAAAGAAGGGGGAGGTCCTGACCAAAATTCTGTTTTTGCAACGTGGGACGGCTTACATTGACATAGGCGGTAGGCGTATCTTCAGTTGCGCGGGTTGACTCAACAATGATCTCATCGGTCAGCACTGAAGTTTCTTCCAGGTTCAAGTCCAGCACAGTATCCGACTTGATATCCAGGGTGTCCTTTCGATCGGCGTAGCCCACGAACCTTACCCATATCGCATGACCGCCGCCTGAAATTTTACCCAAGTTGAATCCTCCAAACTCATCAGTCACCGTTGATTGCTTTCCTCCATCCATCTGAACGGTTGCGCCAGCCAGTGGCCGCCGTGCTCCAGATTCCAGGACTGTTCCCCGAACTGAAAATTGGGCCAACGCATGACTGCCTATCCCGAGGAACACGCACAGCCAAAATAATTTATACATCTTACTCGTCGAATTGCTTCGGCAACAATTAGGGGACGTGTTGCAGAACGATTTACTGACTTGCCTCCCTTCGGCCGCATTACCGGCATCAGGTTCAGTGGGTATAATCTCAGCCCGTGTATTAAGGCACCCCTAATGACACAAAGATAGAAGGAATTGACAGTTAACAATAGACAGTAAGCCAATAACGGTATTACCTGGAATGACGTGACAAGATTCCTCGCTTCGCTCGGAATGCTTCGCTTCGGCGACCAGCCTGTCTTCCCTCATCGCTATGGCTCGACGCCTAAAGATTCCTCGCTTCACCCGGAATGACGTGACGGGATTCCTCGCTTCGCTCGGAATGACGATTGTGTTTAGGGGTAGGAATGCTTCGTTTCAGCGACCAGCCTTTCTTCATTTCAACCCCGCGGGAGAATAATTCGATTCGGGTCCTGCTGATATAGCGAAACCATTGCCTTATAGATGCCTGGCAGGCGTTTTTCAAATTCGAGTGGGCGCTCAAAAAAGTTCTCAGCAGCAACGGCAAAAAATTCATGGAAGTTGGTAAGACCATAATCGCGAAAAAAATGATCCTCTTTGCCTGCAGCCTCTGCCAATTCTTTTGTGGCAATTGCTAGAAATCGGTCCGCTGATGCCGGATCGAAGGTTTCGTATTTGGTTATTGCATGCTCAAGCCACAAGGCATGCGCATACTCATGGATAATGAGGTTCAACCCATCTGAAGATGACTCAATCCCTTCCGCGATGCCTGTCCATGACAAGGCAATCATCCCAGCTGCCGGATTCGTTTCGCCCTTGTGATATTTCTTTGAAAACCTGGAATAGTAAGCTTCGGGGTAAACCAATATCGTGTGAATCATCAGAAAGCACTTCTCCGGAAGGAACAAGGTCATTTGTGCCGCGAGGCTGGCCAGCAAGTGACGGATCTTTTCCTTGTCCTGGCGGGAGTAGCCATGAAACTGCTTGAACTTGATCGTGGTAGTATGCAAGAAATAGAATGCCCGCCACTGAAATCTTCGCTTGTCCTCTTCAGCGAGCTTGTGATACAGCGCATAGTAAGGTTCGATACCCAGGTCTTCCGATGGCAGCGTAACACGGAGGTAATGAAACCGCAACCAGGTCATGTGCCGGTGAGTCCAAACGTTGTACCCAACGAAGAGCGAGACGGCGGACCATAAGAAAAGTCCGCCCACGATCAGATCTTCTTAAGCAGCGAGACCATTGAGCAATAGCCGGAAAGGGTTGTCCGGAGGTCAATGATCTTTATCCGCTCCTGCTTCATGGTATCCCTATCCCGGATTGTAACCGTATCATCCTGTAGGGTTTGATGATCAACAGTCACACAGAAGGGTGTTCCTATGGCATCCATTCGCCGATAGCGCTTTCCGATGGTATCCTTGTCTTCGTAGTATGACGAAAACTCAAATTTGAGATCATGCATTATTGCCTCTGCTTTTTCGGGTAGTCCATCCTTCTTCATGAGGGGCAGGATAGCCACCTTATGGGGTGCCAACGCCGGAGGAATTGCCAGTACTACACGCTCGCTTCCATCTTCCAGTTTTTCCACTTTATACGAATTCGAAAGTGTGGCGAGGAACAATCGATCCAATCCAATGGATGTCTCAACCACATACGGGATGTAGCTCTGATTTGATTCTGGATCAAAATACTGAAGCTTCTTGCCGGAGAACTTCTCATGGCTTTTCAAGTCAAAATCGGTCCGGGAGTGAATGCCTTCCAGTTCTTTAAAGCCCATGGGAAAATTGAACTGGATATCGCAGGCTGCGTTGGCATAGTGCGCCAGGTTGAGGTGATCGTGGAAACGATAGTTTTCAGTACCCAGGCCCATGGCATGGTGCCATTTCATTCGTTGTTCCTTCCAGAATGCGTACCAGGTCATCTCTTCGCCTGGCTTCACAAAAAACTGCATCTCCATTTGTTCAAATTCGCGCATGCGGAAAATAAACTGGCGCGCCACGATTTCATTTCGAAAGGCCTTTCCAATCTGCGCGATGCCAAATGGAATTTTCATCCGTCCCGTTTTCTGCACATTGAGGAAGTTGACAAAAATTCCCTGGGCCGTTTCCGGACGCAGGTAGACTTTATTTGCATCCTCGGCAATGGAACCCATCTCCGTGGAGAACATCAAATTGAACTGCCTCACATCCGTCCAGTTCTTCGTACCAGAAACGGGGTCATTGATCTCGAGGTCAGTCAGTAGTTGCTTCATGGCCGCCATATCGCCGGAAGACATCGCATTCTTGAGTCGCTCGTTTGCCTCATCAATTTTTTTGGCGTACTCCATCACCCGTGGGTTGGTGGCGATGAACATGGCCTTGTCAAAGGATTCCCCGAAGCGCTTGGCGGCTTTCTCTACTTCCTTATCAATCTTCTCCTGCACCTTGTCCACCGCGTCCTCGATGAGTACATCGGCGCGATACCGCTTCTTGGAGTCTTTGTTGTCAACCATGGGATCATTGAACGCGTCGACATGCCCGGAGGCCTTCCAGATCATGGGATGCATGAAGATGGCAGAATCAATCCCAACGATGTTGTCCTGAACCTGCGTCATGAAGCGCCACCAGTATTCTTTCAGGTTGTTCTTCAGCTCGACGCCGTTCTGCCCATAGTCATAGACCGCGCTGAGGCCGTCATAGATTTCACTGGAAGGAAAGATGAACCCGTATTCTTTGGCGTGGGCCACCACGTTCTTGAGCAGATTATCGTCTTGTTGTGCCATAGGGCGGCAAAGATAGACCATGATTTCTAGGATTAGACAGATGCCGCGTTAGATTTTGGGTTCAAAATCAGCGAAAACAGTGAATGTTATCAACTCACATATCAGGCTGATTGCCGAAATTCGATAACCAATTCACTCGACCATGCCATGAAAATACGCGAAGCAACCGATGCCGACAGCCCAGCCATCCAGCGTCTGCTGGAGCAGTTAGGGTATCCGGAAATCACCCTTGAAGACACACGTCAAAACCTGAAGAACCACCGTAGCTCCGACTATCGGGTTCTCGTTGTGGAAATCGACTTGTTAGTCGTTGGCTTCATCGCACTCCACAGCTTTCATCTGCTGCACTGGCGCAAGAAGATGGGACGGATTTCTTCCTTTTGCATCGAGGAGGGCTTGCGGTCACAGGGGATTGGTCGTGAACTGCTTCATGCCGCTGAAAAGTGGCTGTCTGAACAAGGATGTGAGAAGCTTGAAGTTACCAGCAATGCAAAACGCACTCGGGCCCACCAATTTTACCTGGATCTTGGGTGGGTGGATGACTCCAGGCGGTTTGTGAAGTATACCAAGCACTGATTAAAGCGGCGCCCACCATTCTGTAAGTAGTAAGCAGTAATCAGTAGGTAGTAAGCAGTAAGCAGTAGTCAGTAATCAGTAAGCAGGAGTCAGGAGTCAGTAGTCAGTAGTCAGGCGGCCAGTCTGCGTTCGGGGAACGCTTTCAACGGGCACGCACCATAAGATTTGTCATGAAAACCAGATTTTCTTTCCGACCAGTGTGGCCTAGGTTTGTGTGAAGGAGGAAGCCAATTTTCCTCACCTGAATAGTTCACTTTTAGAGAACTTCTTAATACCTTTGTCCCAGGCCCATGCGGGTTCACCTGATCAAGAAACAAACGATTGAAGAATTCTGCGCTGCGCATCCACAAAGCCGTGCGTCGTTTCGGGAATGGCTTGCAAAAGTAAAGTATGCACGCTGGCAGGAGACCAACGATGTGAAGGCTACCTTTGGGTCTGCAGATTTGTTGGGCAGGGGAAGCAGCAGGGTGGTCTTTAATATTGCGGGGAACAGGTACCGGATGATTGCCCGATATGTCTTCGGTGAACGACAAGTTCATCTTTTCATTTGTTGGATAGGCACACATTCGGATTATGATAAAGTATGTCGGGCGCAGCAACAGTACACCATCGTAGACTTTTAGAATCCAAGCGCATGCTGAAATACACGGTGATCAGAAGCAAGACGCAATACAAGGACTATTGCCAAACCCTGGAAGCGCTAAGCGGAAGCCATTCCAGGAGCAAGGGGACCAAGGATGAGATTGACCTGCTCACGGTCCTCATCGAAAAATGGGACGATGAGCACAGTACATTCATGGATGTGGACCCGGTTTCGTTGCTGCATTCGTTCTTAAAGGAACACGGTA
>JANNAZ010000068.1:0-8882 GCA_031384895.1 Cyclobacteriaceae bacterium
CCCTCCGGGGACATTATATACTGATCGCGCGCTTCATTCATTTTCGGAGAAAACTTCAACGGCAAGGATCGCTGATAATTATGAACGTGACCATTCAACACCATGTCAACACCTAGTTCCTCCAAGACAGGTGATAACAATCGCATGTGTTGATCATCGTAGTGCGCTTTGCTGGAGCTAAAACCCGGATGGTGGTAGGCCACAATCTTCCAATCGGCCTTGCTAGAGCCAATGTCTTTTTTCAGCCATTCCACCAGCGAAGCGTCTAGTGGGTTGACGTACCTATTGGCGTCTAGGCACGTGATATGCACGTTGCCTTGATCGAAAGAGTAATTGGCCAGTCGCGGAAACCGACCATCCGTAGTCTTCTTGAAAGCCTTTACCTGGTCCGGAGGACCAGTAACCTCGACGGTCAGATGCGTCACTGGTGCGTTTTGTGGGAGGTCGGTATAATAAAAGAATGCCAGGCCATCGGGAAATTTCTGAAGGTCGCTGCCGTACACATCGTGGTTGCCAAGAAACATATAGAAAGGGATGGACTGCATCAACGGCGCACCTCGCTCAGGGGAGGCATCCGGTACCGTATACATTGGGAAGAACCGGGCACGGTACTCGCGTTCGAGTCCATTGTTATAGACTTGGTCACCCGTAAGCAAAACAAACTGCGGTTTCTGCTGATAGACCTGATAGCCAATTGCCGCCTGTTGTGGAGAGGCTGCACCGCAATCACCAAAAACAGCGAAGCGGGTGACCGGTTTCTTTGTGCGCGAGTTAAATGTAGCCGTGGAGATTGCCTTGTCACCAACCCTCACCCGGTATGTATACTCCGTATCTAAATCCAAACCAGCAAGAGGTGCTCGGTACAAATACGTCGTCTTGCCCTTCAGGCTCAACTGAACGAAGGAAACTTTAGCGACGCCCATTTTTGCGACGCCGTCGAGTGTTGCACCCGGTGCAAACTCTACTTTAAAGGCTCCAGGCACGCTGTCGGTCTGCCAGATCACTATCTTTTGTTCTTTCGATAGCGTCGGCGAATTACCCGGTTGTAAATACGGGCGCACCAGGATTTCCTGCCCCAAGCATGTCAACGAACTAACTACGAGTAAAGCAAGAACCGGAATGCGCATAAAAAATAAGGTTTAGACCTATCAATTGTTCGGCCGCAAAGGTAATAAACAAAAACAAGGCCGAACCTCAAATAGGCTAAAACCTGACTCCAAAGGCACGATTGGGCAACGAACTTCCGACAGGGCCTGTACAACTTCAGCAGCACAGATACTTCCGGATGATCAGAAAGCTAACATCTCTTTTTAGGAAGGTGAGTTGAAGAATGTCAAGGAAGGAAAGTAGAACCTGACCAATGGATATCCATGATGCGTCAAGGATTTTCACGGAAAATTATCGTGTACAGAAAATTCCGAACTCAGAATTCTGGCCCAGGAACTCGGGGCTTCGAAAAGCACCTGCTTTTTGTCCGGTAACGAACAGCTAGCACCAGTTACGAACAGGCAACCAACCCAAAAGTGCCAATTTGGGCTTCTGGGGCTTTGGTACACCTATTGTCAGGGTATGGTAGACCAATTATCCTATGTTGACAAACTACCTCGTGATTGCTTTCCGGAATCTTGCCAAGAATAAGGGGTATTCGGTCATCACCATTCTCGGTCTAGCGTTAGGACTGGCATGTGTTTCCCTGATTACCAACTATGTACGGACGGAGTTGGCGTATGACAGGCATCACCAGCATGCGGCAGATATCTACCGAGTTATCTGGTCAACGGACAACCCACAGACGCGTACGCCACACCCCCTTGCCCAGGCCATGGCGGCTGACTTTGCCGAAGTGGAAAGTGGGGTAAGCCTGACTCCGCTTTGGGGCGTCGGCCTTACACGAGAGACCTTCTCCTTCAGAAATCTTGAAAAAGACATCCGGTATGATGAATCCAATGTACTTGCCGTTGATACAACTTTTTTTGATGTGTTTACCGTGCCCCTGATAGCCGGTGACCCAAAGACAGCGCTGAAGAACACGGGCGGACTTCTAATCTCGGAAGCGATGGCCGAAAAATACTTCAAGGGCGAGAACCCTGTCGGCAAACAATTGGCGGTCAACGGTGACCGGAATCTGATTGAAGTGGTGGGCATCTTCAAGAACTTCCCCGCTACGTCGCATATGCATGCCGATTTTCTCGTCAGCTACCTTCGGGAGAAGTCGCTGGAAGGGCCTGAGAGTCAGTATTATTCGTGGAGTGATTTCGGCCACTACAACTATATCCGGCTGAAACCCGGCACGGACGCAAAAGATCTTCAAGCTCGGATGATGCGGTGGGTGAGGAAATACATTGATGTATCGGATGCAGAGGCGAGCGGTCTTAAGGAGCGCAACTACGGTTTTCGTCTTCAACCCCTGACCGACATCCATCTTCACTCTCACATTCGTTGGGAGTTGGAGCCCAATGGTTACATCACGTATGTCTATATCCTGATGGCTGCTGCGATTCTCATCCTGATTATCGGTTGCGTTAATTTCATTAACCTCACCACGGCACAATCTGTTGAACGCGCACGAGAAATCGGCGTCAGGAAATCTGTCGGAGCAACCCGAAGTCAACTAGCCCTGCAGTTCACCGGAGAATCAGTCCTTGTCAGCCTGCTGGCCACGTTCATCGCTGCCATCTTCATCGAGCTGGGCGCTTCCTTGTTTACGCTGATCTCTGGCCAGGTGATGCAGATCAACTACAGGGAACTTGTTTTTTTCCTGGGCGGACTGGGGCTACTGACTGGCCTCGCTGCGGGTGCATTTCCTTCGCTCTACCTGTCGAATCTAAAGGCCGGATTAATACTCAAGGGTGCATTCAACCCAAGTCAGAGCGGAGGCGCCCGATCCTACTTCACCATCTTCCAGTTCTTTGCCTCCATGGTGCTCATCTCAGCCAGCCTTATTATCTATCAGCAGCTTGATTTTATTCAGTCCATAGAACTCGGCTTTCAACAGGATCAGGTAATCAGTATTCCCATACGCGATCGGGAACGAATTACACCCCGCGTGAATGAACTTCGCACTGAACTCCTACGTGTGCCGGGCGTACAAGCAGTCTCTGCTGCCTCCAATATTCCGGGCCATTCCTACAATCAAAATGCGGTCTTCAGTGCGCGGAATCCGCAAATGCGGGTCACGGCATCCGAATCCATGATCGACTATGACTTCTTTGGAGTAATGAACATCCCGCTTCATCAGGGCCGCTCGTTTACCATCTTGAACCCGGCAGACAGCGATGCCTTCATTGTTAATGAAACGCTGGCCAGAAATCTCTTTGGTGAAACCGATGCCATCGGCCAGGAGATCGTTTGGGATTCCGAAGGTGGGCTCATCAAAGGAACCATCATCGGCGTGGTCCGGGATTTCCATTTTCAGTCCTTACACAAAGCCGTCGACCCGCTCTTCTTTCGACTTGCGCCAAATTATAATTACATGGTGCTTAAGGTAGGGAGGGAAGACTTTTCAAATTCCCTGGCAGGGATTAAGAAGGTTTGGGCCCGTGTTGACACGCAGTTCACTTTTGACTATTCCTTTCTGGCGGATGATTTGAACCGGCAATACTCCGAGGAACAAAACATGGGTGGAATCCTCACAGCATTCTCCGCCATCGCGCTGATCATCGCATGCTTCGGACTCCTCGGCATCGCAGCCCTCACCTTTCGTCAGCGAACTAAGGAAGTGAGTGTACGGAAAGTCTTGGGTGCCAGCCGAGCCAATCTTATGGTCCAACTCCTGTGGAATTTCAGTAAAATGATTCTCATCGCTGTCCTGCTCGCTGTACCGCTGGTTTGGTGGGTTATGGAAGGCTGGCTTCAGAATTTCGCCTTTCGAATGCACATTCATCCCCTGCTATTTATTATCCCGGGGCTCCTTCTCCTTGTGTTCGCATGGGGCACACTTGGCTACCTGACCTGGACCGTATCAAACATCAATCCGGCAGAGACATTGAGGCGAGAGTAAGGATGGGAGGCTGAAGTCAGGAGGCGCGCTTTGCTTTGTACCCATCCTGGACAAGCAGTTGAAGCAGTTTCTCCCGCGTGTCTCCCTGGATAAGAACCTCGCCATCCTTAACCGAACCACCTGTGCCGCATTTTGTTTTGAGCTTCTTGCACAGCGCCTCCAGGTCTTCTGTAGTACCCACAAAACCAGAGACGATGGTCACTTGCTTCCCAGCACGGGCCGTCCGGTCAATAAATATTTTCAGTTGCTGCTTGGCTGGCGGCAGGGTGGTCTGTACCAAGGAAGCAGCACCCTGGTATTCAAAATCTGAATCAGTTGAGTATACAACGCCGTCACGTTTTTTCCAGTTGTTCTTCTTCATGATACCTTTCAGAGAATGGAAAAGAGCAAAAAAATGAGGTTGAATCCAACCAAGATACAAATCGAAACCAGAATATTGAACCGGAACTCGATTCCTTCCTTTACGAGCAGGCCGGCCATAGACACCAGAAATAGCAAAATCGGTGCAATCATCAAGTTCTGATAAATCGAAGCCAGGCTATCAATGATATACCGGTTGTCCTGTGCTTCAACCCGAATGAGAAGATTGAACATACGTGACGATACTACATCAATTTCCGAATCTACGGGAAAATAATCGACCCCCTCATAGGGAACGGGAAACTGATTCCCCTTGTCTGTCACAAGGAGATTTGGAACATGGTGAAACTGCCATGAAATCTTTCGGTTGCCCTCTGGAAGAACGTGCTCTTTGCTGATGCGGGAGGGAAGCCAATAGTCGACCAAGAGCAAAGCGCACCACCCGATACCGATCCAGGATACGATTCGAAGGAACTTGAGAAGATGGAGCATCATAAGCAACTTCTCGGAGGGTCCAGTTTTTGGCGGAGCATAACCCTGTTGCCTCCGTCTGTACGCGGGATCTGGATGCCTTTTGGTCTGTTGAGGACCAGGCTGCTGGTGAATGAAGCCTTCGCCCCGCAGTAGTAAATCGTAGTTGCTCCGCTTCAGTGGGTCGGAAAGTACTTCATGCGCTTCATTGATCTCCTGGAAGAGTCGGATCGCCTCTTCGGAGTGGTTTCTGTCCGGGTGAAACAAAACGGCCAGACTTCTGTAGGCACGCTTGATCTCGTGCTCGTTCGCATGCCGGCCAATACGCAAGATTTGATAGTAATCCTTCACCTGATCAAGGGTAGGTTGAAACGGGAAAGCTAAAAAAAGAGTCGTGCCCTCCGAAGAAAGCGCGACTCAACTTATTTCATGCCGTACGATTAGCGCTTCACGACGAAGGTTAACACGGGTCGGGCAGAGTGACTGGCCACATCCTCTGCAACACTACCGGCAATGACGTGAGCAAAGCCCGAACGTCCGTGGGTAGCCATTGCGATCAGGTCGGCATTAACCGAATCCGAAAAACGGATGATCCCCTCTTCCACGGAGAGGTCATTGAAGATATTTAGCGTAAAGTTCTTAAGCTGCAACTTCTTGGCAAACTTCTCCATGTATCCTTTCACGATGTAATCGCGCTGAAAATCTCCTGGCGTATTGATCCTGACCAGGTGGATAGTCGAGCCATAAATCTCCTGGGTCCGCTTCACCACCTTCGCAAACACTTCCTCGCTGGTGGACATCGATGTTGCAAAAACAATATTCTTAAAATTCGAAGTGAGGGGCTTCTTCTGGACGGTGAGCACAGGGCACCGCGACGTCCGGATGATCTTTTCTGTGTTAGAACCAATCACCATGCCATCTACACCCGTTCTCCCTGCCGTTCCCATGATCACCAGATCCGCCTTTTGCTCTGCAATGATAGTTCTCATGCCATGATAGGGATTCCCAACTCGCATCAACCCTTCAACACGAACGGCGGAAAGGCGTGGATCGCTAACTGCTTTTTGGAGCTGCTTTCGCGATTTTTCAATGAGTTTGATCATGAACAAGCGATCTATGCCCGAAGCTTTCGTTGCGACTTGGCCCTCCACATTAAACGAACTGCTCGTGTCAGATCCTTCCTCTACAACATGGAAAAGGATCAGGTCGGCACCTGACTTCTTCGCGATATCAAAAGCCAGATCGGTGGCGATAGCCGCTTCTTTCGAAAAATCCGTAGGAACTAGTATTTTTTTCATATCCGTATTAGTTAGCACATTTTTTGTTGCAAGTAAAAATAGGAAATTGGGCGTAATTACAATCAGGAATCATGGTCTATTTTGATCCCCCAGGGTAGCCAAAGCCACGATTTTCTCCATGACTCCCAGCCCTATGCCCGTGCCGCTAGCCATTCAAAGAGGAGGTGAAAGAATCAAGCTTTCCAACCAATCCCCTGTATCTTGCAATGCCCATGACCGCTATTGAAAGCCTGAAGCATTCCCTTGATCTGCTGCGTATGGAACGGCAGGCTGATTTGGAATATTATAGACAAAAAGTTCTCCTGCGCTCGCTGCATCAGCGGACGAAAGAAGGCACAACATGGTATCCCGTTAGACTAAAGAATGACTACATCGGCACTGGCGAGCGACTCGTCATCGAGGTAGAACGAACCAACAACCTCGACCAACCCCACGCGTTCCAAAGCGGCAAGTCTGTTAGTCTTTTTTCAAATGCTATTGGCAAGCCGGAAAAGGAACATGTAAATGGAGTCATTAACTATGTTCGTGACAATACAATGACCATCACACTCCAGGGAGAAGAACTCCCCGACTGGATTGATGACGGTCAACTGGGCATTGACGTCATGTTCGATGAGATGAGCTACCGGGAAATGGAGTTCGCTCTCAAAGAAGTAATGAAAGCCGACGGAAACCGCGCCGCAGAATTGCGTGAAATTCTTTTGGGCAACGCCTCACCCGAGTCTGCATTGCCAAACACTGATAACCAGCTACGAACAACGATTCTCAACAGCAGTCAAGAGGAAGCGCTTCATACCGTCTTAAGCACGTTAGATATCGCCTTCATCCACGGCCCTCCTGGAACGGGAAAAACTACAACACTCGTTGGTGCCATTGTTCAGGCAGTCAAAGAAGAAACTCAGGTGCTGGTAACGGCACCCAGTAATGCGGCCGTTGATCTCCTGACCGAAAAGCTCAGCGACCAGGGACTCAATGTGCTTCGCATCGGCCACCCTGCCCGCGTGACTGAACAATCGCTAAGCAAAACGTTGGACGCACGTATTGCCCAACATATGCATTACCACGAACTCCGCGCCCTACGGAAGAAAATGGAACACGTAAAGGCCAGAGCCCTGAAATTCAAAAGGCAATTCGGCTGGGCAGAGAAAGAAGAACGCCGACAGCTCCTCCAGGAGTCCAAGGCTCTCAAAGCCGACGCGGATCTGCTGGAATTCCATATTGTCAACGACCTCCTTCAAAAAAGCGATGTCATCTGCTGTACGCTGGTCGGGTCGTCCCACCATGTGCTTCGGGGAAGGAAGTACAAGTCTGTTTTCATTGATGAGGCAGGCCAGGCTTTGGAGCCGGCATGCTGGATTCCCATCCTTCGTTCAAGGCGTGTCATTTTTGCAGGCGACCATCAGCAGCTGCCCCCGACCATAAAATCCAACGAAGCCGCGCGTGCCGGGCTAGCGGTGACGTTGTTTGAAAAAGGCATCACCCGACATCCTTCGAAAGCGAAAATGCTCCAGGTGCAGTACCGCATGAACGAAGCGATCATGAAATTTCCATCGGATTATTTCTACAAGGGAAAATTAATTGCTCACGACTCGGTACGCTCCAGCCTCCTAAATCCACACCAGGCACCTATCGAGTTCGTAGATACAGCCGGCTGCGGCTACACGGAATCACAAGACCCGGAAACCCTGAGCCGGTTCAACCAACAGGAAGCGCAGTTACTAATCCGACTTACAGAAAAGCTGGTGGAAGACATCGGCCTGGAGGATTGGATTCAGCAAGGCTTTACCATGGGCATCATCACCCCATACCGCTCGCAGGTTGACTTGTTGCACAAACTTGCAGAACAATCACCCGTGCTCGAGCCACTGCACAAGCTCGTTACGATTAATACGGTAGATGCTTTCCAGGGCCAAGAGCGGGATGTCATTGCCATTGGCTTCGTACGCAGCAACGACAAAGCGGAGGTAGGGTTTCTTGGTGACATCCGCCGGACAAACGTTGCGATCACACGGGCAAAAAAGAAATTAATCATGGTCGGTGACAGTGCCACGCTAGGCAGCCACCCCTTCTATGTTGATTTGCTTGATTATGTGCAGCAGGCTGAATTTTATCGAAGCGCTTTCGAGCAGTAGATCGGTATGAAACTGTCTGAGTCCATTCTGAATTTCTACCGGAACCTAACTCCCCCACCGCGTATCCCAAAAGGGATTCTGGTTTTGAATCCGTATCACGATGCCTATATCCAGGGAATCTGCCAGGCATTTTATGAGAAATACTATTCAGATACTCAACCCCGCACCTTGATGCTGGGCATAAATCCGGGTCGCTTCGGATCGGGTACGACGGGTATTTCATTCACGGACCCAATCCGGCTGGAACAGGCTTGTGACATCGAAAACTCATTGCTGAAAAAGCCCGAACTCTCCTCGGACTTCATTTACCAGATGATTGATGCGTTCGGTGGACCAGCATCCTTTTATTCGAAATACTTCATCTCGTCTGTATCCCCCCTGGGGTTTACCCGCGATGGAAAGAACATCAATTACTACGATGACAAAACACTGGAGAAAGTAATCCGCCCCTTTGCTGTTTCGGCCATCAGCCAGACGGTGAACATGCGAATGGATCGAAATCGATGCTATTCCATAGGTGAAGGAAAGAATTATGACTTCCTGATGAAACTCAACGGCGAACACCATTGGTTCAAGAAGATCATTCCGCTAGCCCACCCCCGGTTCATCATGCAATACAAA
>JANNAZ010000102.1:0-4774 GCA_031384895.1 Cyclobacteriaceae bacterium
CAAACTGGCGGGACTCCCTCCGACGGTTATCGCCCGAGCGCAACAAGTTCTGGCCCAGTTGGAACAGCCGGATACCACCATCGAAGGCGCGTCCCTATCTTTAGAAAAAGAACCACCCCCTACCTCGCTTCCCCACCCCCAACCGATCATCGAGGAAATGAAAAAGATCGACCACTTCACCATGACGCCCCTCGATGCGCTCAAACCCCTCGCCGACCTCCAGCGCCGAATCGGTCCAACCGGCCAAGACGATCGCGGAGAATAAAAAAGGCGTACGTCGTCCTGTCGTCTTCCAGGAGGATGCTCAAACAGCCTGTCCAGCAAGGCCATGGGGACAGCCACCCTTCCGATCGGTGGCTGTCCCCTTTGCGTGCCGGAGCCAGTGCCCCTTATTGCCAGCTCGCGGCCAGAACGGTCTGCACTTGAGCTGGTTGCTGATCGATCGCCTGATCCCAGGTCAGGCCGGTCTGTGCGGTGAACCCCGCCATTGCCTGGATCAACTGATCGACTTGCGTACTGAGCAGCGTTTGGCCATTGCCCGCCTGGATCGTTTCGACCCGATTGTTCGTGCCGACATACCAGTTCTGCACCGTGATCTGGTCGGATGAACCATGGATCGTCAGGCGTAGATCGTTCGCCTGACGGCTGATCACCAGATCCACGGGATTGATCGTCGCCCCAAAGAGCGCGAGGTCTTGGTTTCCTGAAAGTGGATCAGCGTCGATGATCGTGTCTTGGCCATCGCCTCGCGAGAAATTGTAGCGATCGTTGCCAGAGCCGCCCGTCAGCTGGTCGGCGCCGGTTCCGCCGGTAAACTGATCCACGCCGCTCCCGCCTGTGAGCACATCGTTCCCGGTCCCACCAAGCAGCTGGTCATCGCCCGATCCGCCATCCAGCGTATCGGTGCCGTCACCGCCATTGAGCACATCATTGCCGCTCCCGGCATTCAGCGTATCAGTGCCCAGTCCGCCCAGGAGTGTATCGTTGCCACTCCCACCAAGCACATTGTCGTCCCCTGCCCCGCCATCCACCGTGTCGTTCCCGGAACCGCCATCAAGGGTGTTACTCCCACTGTTGCCGAGGAGCACATTGTTTCCTGAACTGCCAGTACCATTCACATTCGTCGTCCCCGTGAGTGTCAAGTTTTCCACGTTGAGGCTCAGCGTCCAGGCGACGGCACTCTGGACAGTATCGATGCCACCACCGGCTTGCTCCACGACCGTGTCCCCAGCGCTCACGAGATAGGTGTCGTTCCCCGCCCCGCCGGTCAGCACATTGGTGCCGCTATTACCGGTCAGAATGTTGTCGAGCGCGTTGCCGGTGCCGTTCAGATTCGCCGTGCCGGTTAAGGTCAGGTTCTCCACATTGGCACCTAGCGTGTAGGTGATACTGCTCTGCACCATGTCCGTCCCTTCATTGGCCAGCTCGGTCACGACATCGCCAGAAACATCCACGATGTAGGTATCGTTTCCAGTCCCTCCCACCATGGTATCGGTCCCGGTGCCTCCGTCGAGCAGGTCATGGCCTTGTCCAGCAGTCAGCGTATCGTTGCCGGCCAGCCCCGTGACCGTATCGTCGCCTCGGCCACCCGTGAGGGTGTCGTTGCCAGCCGTGCCGACAAGGGTTATGGGCAAGGGGCCGGAGATCACGAGCGCGAATTGATCGCTCATGCTGAGATTCCCACTGTCGGTGGCACGCACGGCAATCTGCAGGATGCCGGCATCGCCGGCGCCCGGGATTCCGCTCAATGTCCTCGTGGTCGGATTGAAACTCAGCCATGTTGGCAACGGATTGCCATTGGCGAGCGTCGCGCTGTCGGTGAGTACATCCCCATGAATCATGTCCGCGTCGGCGAAGGTCGTGCTGGGGACCACAAAGGTAAAGGCTGAGTCCTCCGCCGCCGTTTGATCGGCGATGGGGGCGGCGACCGTCGGGGCATCGTTCACATTAGTCACCGTGAGACTGAACGTGTCGGATACGGTGAGGTTCCCGGTATCCGTGGCCGTCACCCTGAGGGCGAACGTGCCCACGTCACTGTTGAGTGGGATCCCACTCAACATTTGTGTATTCGCGTCAAAGCTGAGCCAGGTCGGGAGCGCCGCGCCATCAGCTAGTGAAGCGCTGTAGATCAACGTGTCGCCGTGGACTTGGTCCACGTCCGCAAAGGTAGCGCCCGACACGGTGAACGTGAATGTGCTATCTTCCACAGCGGTTTGATTGGCTAACGGCACCGCTACTATCGGCGCTTCATTCACATTCGTCACGGTCAGCGTGAAGACATTGGAGGCACTCAGATTCCCCGTATTCGTCGCCGTGACCCGCAAATAGAGGCTCCCCACTTGCGCATCGTCGGGGGCGCCGTTGAACGTACGAGTGACCGCATCGAATGTCAGCCAGGCCGGGAGCGCGCTCCCGTTCGCCAGGCTTGCGCTGTAGGTCAACGCATCGCCCGCATCTTGGTCGGCGAAAGTATTTGCCGGTACAGTGCGGCTGAACGGCGCATCTTCCGGCACCGTCTGATCGGCAAGGGGCGTGGCCACTGTCGGCGCGTGATTGACCTGCCCTCCCAGCAATGCCGCCAGATTCGCTTGGCTCCCGTCGGCGAACGCCAGCGTCTCCACCACGAGTGACCCGTTCGCCCCAGTCGGATCGAAGTTTGTGAGGAGGAGCTGGTCCGTTCCGCTGCTGCCAACCTGGATCGTCAAGGTCCGTGCGACTTCATCGCGGGTGAACGTGAGATCTGCCTGTACGATGCCCACCCCGAACTGGATCCGGTTCCCTTCGCCCACCGCCACGACATCCTCAATTGTGTCGATGCCGTCGCCAAGGTTGAAGATGTATGTGTCATGACCGGACCCGCCGTGCACCGTGTCGTTACCGTGCCCACCCATAAACGAATCCGCTCCAGCCCCACCGCTCAAATGGTCGTTGCCGGAGAAACCAGAGAAGCGGTCGGTGGTATTCGTCCCCGTCAGGACATCGTCACCGCCTGTTCCCTCGATGTCGAACCCCAGCGCAATCAGCTCCTCATACGTCAATATGCGATCGGAGAACTCAAATCGTTGAATGGCCGGGCTGGCAAACACATCAGTGGGATCAAAATCCAGGAGATGCAGTTCATCGCCGAGATCCCCATAGCGAATCACAAGGGAGCCCAGCGTTAAGCTCGGGTGATACGAGCCATAGCCTCCGGAAAATCGTGCCGTGCTGACATCCAGCAACAGTTGGTAATTGGGGATTTGAATAGAATCCCGGCCACTCCCGGGGGATAACAAGAATGTGTTGCCGCCGCTGCCACCGAGCAGAAAATCGTTACCTGGCCCTCCGGAAATCCAGTTGTGGCCCGAACCGCCGACAAGCGTATCGCTGCCGCCTCCACCAAGAAGCGCCGTGCTACCACCACCAGACTGGAGAAAGTCGTTGCCCGCTCCTCCGATCAACACACCGCCGCCAGGGCCGCCTTGAATCGTTTGATCGTCGGTTACGAGCCCCCCATCGCGCAGATCATAGATATCGAGAGTCAGACCGTCGGAAAAGCTGATGGTGCGGAGGCCTGACGCGTAATCCACCAAATTCGGCAATTCAATCCGGTCCCCATTCGATCCAACCAGAATTTCCCGTATCGTCAAGTCGACTTCCACGAACGAGAGATCGGCAAGGGTAATCCCCGGACCAAAGAGGATGCGATTGTTTGCCAAATGCCCCCCTTGTCCATCGTCGATCAACTCTGCGTCATCTTCGATGCGATCGAACCCGGCGCCTAATTGGAAAATATAGGTGTCTTCTCCCTCTCCTCCCTGCAGGACATCGTTTCCTGCTCCCCCCTCAAGCTGGTCGTCGCCGGCACCGCTGGAAAGGCTCTCCGATCCGCCGAGGCCCATCATCCGATCATTCGCAACGGTTCCAAACATCTCGCCGTCGCTCCGTCCGGTTCCTTGCACCAGGACTTCGCGCTCAAACAATTGGGCAAACGTGAGTTGCGATCCGTCTGCGAAATGAAAGGTGTCGATCGCATGCGACGCCGTGGGATCATCGGCCGATACGCCGAGGAAATGGAGCCCATCGCCCGACGCACCGATCCGGACCGACAGGCCTCCGATGCCGGAGGTTCCGTTGTACGAGACGCGTAGCATCTCCTGCGTGATGCCGGCGCCGAACTGCACCAAATTGGTCTCTCCTGCTCCAGATTGGTCATCGATCAGATCGAAACCGTCGCCCTCATTGAACAGATAGATGTCGTGGCCGGTTCCACCGAGCAACACATCGTTTCCCGCTCCGCCCGCAATCACATCATCCCCGCCCCGTGCCCTGATGACTTCAGCGCTCGAGGTACCAATCATCGTCTCGGCATTGTCGGTACCAACTGTTGGATTCATCAAGGCCAGTAGACGTGTCTCGTAGCCGCCCGTCACGTCTTCGATCCCGCTGCTGAAGGCCACGATCTCGGTCACCAGCGACCCGGTTATCCCACTGGGGTCGAAGTCCGCCAATATGGCGCCATCCGTTCCTCCAGCAGTGGTAATGCGGAGCGATGCGCCCTCTTGAACGAACAGCACATCCTCCGGACGGACGCTGGTGCCAAATTGCAGGCGGTTCTCCTCTCCAGGCAGTGACACATCATGGATCGTATCGAAGCCGTTGAACTGGCCCTCCACGACGTAGGTATCGTTCCCTGTGCCGCCGGACAACTCATCATCGCCCGGCCCATAGTCACCGCCGAGGCTAAATCCGCCCCAGAAGGTATCGTCGCCCGCTCCACCGATCAGCACATTGT
>JANNAZ010000107.1:0-2743 GCA_031384895.1 Cyclobacteriaceae bacterium
GGATGTTCTTCCCTGCATCAAACTCCTTGAGAATGGTGAAAATTTGGGACTCCGTAAATCGTGTTCTTTTCATAGTAAACAGTTTAAAGTTAAAGACCTTTCGTCTAATCCTAAACTGTCCTATTTTCGGGGGAGCTTACAAATGAAGCGGGTAAAATGCCACGCGTCTGATTGTTGGGAAGCGCAAGTCCATTTACCCGACCATTGTTATCAAGGGTAACGCCATACCAGGTCCCCACCTTACCAGTAAGCCAGTTGGATTTGTTTGTCCACGTAGGACCAAGCATCGTATTGTAGAAGTCGACGAGCGCAAGGGAGTCTGGTACATTAGCAGGCGGCGAAGGTACGGTGAGAACGATTGGATTGGATTCAATCGTGAGCCCGGGAACAATCGGGCTGGTGGCTCTCACAAAATAGGATCCCTGGTTGGATCTTGATACGCTGGCCAAGGCATACGTGGCCTGAGTCGCCCCACCGATGGCGATGCTGTTCTTATACCATTGATATTGGTTGGATGATCCGCCGATAGGCGCAACAAATGTGTAGGGTTGTCCAGACAGAACAATTGGATTCGGGTTCGACACAGCTGTTTTCGCCTGTGGATTATAGGTGACTACCCCGATAGTTGCATTTGACTCCAGGTCTTCAAACGTAAACTTGTTGTTTTGTAGGGCTAGTGTAGTGAATGTGCCTGATGATAAATTGGGCAGATCCTGAAATTGATTGTTATTCAGGCGAAGGTCAAGACTTCCGGTTGATCCACTAAAAGAAGGAACAGTTCCCGAGAGATTATTCCCATCAAACCAGGCATAGGAGAGATTAAGGCTGCCCAGATTTGCAGGAAGGGATCCGGTCAACTGATTTCCATTCAGGTATAGTTGATATAAGTTCGAAAGTGTTCCAAGCTCATTTGGAATGCTTCCCGTAAGCTGGTTGGCAATCAGGTTTAGCGATGCCAAGTTTGTTAGATTTCCTATCTGGCTAGGGATGCTTCCAGAGAGTTGGCATCCAGCCATGCTGACGACTGTCAGCGAGGTAATATTCAAAAGGGGTGTGGGGAAGCTACCGCCAAATGGATTTGCGTCCATCGCAACGTACTGCAGTTGTGTAAGGTTGCTGAATGCTGCTGGAATAGGCCCGACAAGAAAGTTTCTGGCCAAGTCAAGAAAATACAAACTTGTAAGATTGCCTATGCTGGCGGGTATCGGCCCGCTTAAACCAGCAACCTGATCTCCGCGGATCTGAAGCATCGTAATGGCCGACAGATTTCCAATGGATGCAGGTAACGTTCCAACAACATGGTTCCCGGATAAGGCTAACTGGGTAACTCTGTTATTGCTCACCGTTACGCCAAACCAAGAATCAATCCCAATACCGGGCTGAAGCCAGTTTAGATGATTAGTCCAGTTAGGGCCATCTGTGCTGTTGTACAAATCCACCAACGCAAGTGAATCCAATTGCCGATTCTGCGCCAACATGGGTTGTGCCAGAAAAAAAAGCCAAAGCAATAGGTAGAGCTTCTTCATAGGGTTTGATTTATTGAACGACCACTCAAAATTGAAATTCAATGACTATGAGTGTTGGCCGGAACTATTCCCTAAGAAATCTATTCAACCCTGCGAGTGCGGTCTGGTACGGGAGATACCCAAAAAGCCAACAATACGGACGTTCTAAAATAGGGATTTATTGGACCAGGCCAAGCGGGTCTAGATTAATTTACAATGATTTCTGAAGCGAAGCCGCCTTAACTGCCTTTCTATGAAAAGGAGAGGGGTAGCAAGATAGGGCTAAGCACTCCTTATTTAGTATACTTCTCCGGCAGCGGGTACCCCATGCTCTCGGCGCACCAGTAAACGGTTACGACGTAGTACCGTTTTCCGTCGAAGAACAATTGGATGCTGTTGATCCCGCGGTTGGTGACAGGGCCGTCAGTTTTTTCTTTGGTTTCGTAGGTACTGAAGACGTGCATGATTGTACCATACGATTCGGTGACCCGGTGCAGTTCTTTTTCATAAAAGCCGGTTGTAATCCGCGATGAAAATAGTTGGACGTATTCATCCGGCGTCATGGCCCGGATGATCAGTTCGCCTGCATCATTTTTCCGGGTGGGGATTAATCTGGCTTCGGGTTTGAAGAGGTATTTGAAGCGGTCCCAATCCCGAGCTGTACCCGGCGCTCCGGAGATAACCCCGTACAAGGCAGAGATTATTGCATCTGGGGAGGAAACATCGGAAGTGTAATCCTTTGGCTGTGCCAGTGATGTGCTGACAGATATTGACAACAGGAACAGTAATGAGTATTTCATGATGAAAGATACTTGAAATTTTCATTTCCCATTTTCAACCACAAACTAAAACAGGTTTCTTGCCACAGATTGCACAGATTATCACAGATTCTTCCCAACAACTACCAACTACCAACTACCTTTGCTCCATGGCCACCCCAAAATACTCCATCGTCATCCCGGTTTATAATCGACCGGCAGAATTGACAGAACTTTTGGAGAGTTTAACGAAACAATCCTATCTGGATTTTGAAGTGCTGATCGTTGAAGATGGGTCCACCAAGCGGTCAGAATCTGTTTATGAGCAGTATGTAAGCAAACTGCGGATTCAGTATTTCTACAAACCCAATACCGGTCCTGGGCCCAGTCGCAATTTTGGTTTTGAACACGCCAAAGGAGACTACTTTGTTGTCTTCGACTCTGACTGTATCCTCCCTCCAGATTATTTTTCAATTGTAA
>JANNAZ010000119.1:0-5807 GCA_031384895.1 Cyclobacteriaceae bacterium
CTGACAAGATTTTTAAAAACAAATCTGATGCAGTGATTACGCCTGCTGTCGCCCGCAAGTATTTTGGAGAAGCCGACCCAATTGGAAAGACAGTAACCATCGACGATGAAGGGGAGAAGTCCTTTACGATAGTGGCATTGATTGAAGCGCCCCCGGCAAACTCGAGTTTTGATTTTCAGATTCTTCTGCCTCAGGAGAACCGGCCCTACTACGATAGGAACGTTGACAATTGGGGAAACTTTAACACGCCGACTTTTGTGCAATTGGTCCCCCATGCCAACATCGAGGGTTTCCGCAGTAACCTTGGAAAGTTGGTCGACAAATATATGGGTGACCGTATTGAGAAATGGCGCAAGCGGTCAACCGTTCCCATCCCTCAGGATGTGAAGATGTTTGAATTCGAATTTACACAGCTGACAAATATTCACCTTAAAAAGCAAATAGACTGGCATAAGGTAAGCGACCCCCAGTATTCAATGATACTTGGTGCGATTGCTATTCTAATCATGACGATAGCCTGTATCAATTACATCTCGCTCGCCCTAACGACCTCCACCGGTAGAAGAACGGAAGTGGGTATTAGAAAGGTGGTGGGTGCGCAGAAGAACCAGTTGATTTATCAATTTGGGTTTGAGTCAGTGCTTGTTGCTTTGATTTCCATGGTGGTAGGCTTGGGTTTGGTTGCCCTATCCTTGCCTGCCTTCAATGAATTTACGGAGAAGGGAATAAGCCTGCTTCACGGCGATCTTATTGAGCTGGTGGGTGTTACGCTTGCCATAACTTTGCTGGTGGGGTTGATTGCCGGAAGTTACCCGGCATTATATCTATCAGGCTTTCGTCCTGTTCAAGTATTAAAAGGGCGGTTCACCTCGCGCCTGCAAGCCGGATTTGCGAAGCCTTTGGTGGTGCTTCAGTTTGCACTTTCATCATTCCTGATTATCAGTTCGGTTATCATGTACCGGCAGATGAACTTTGTAGCAACCAAAGACCTGGGATACAACCAAAATCAAATTTTGGTCATTCCAACACAGAAGGGGTGGAGTGAGGAGTCGAACCGTTCCCTGGCTCAATTCCGGGCGCGGGCCACCCAGGAACCCGATATTATTTCTGTTGCTGGCACGAGTTCTTCGTTTAACCAGGGTTGGTCACGCTACGGCTATAAAATTGAAGGAGAGCAAAAGTCAGCGTATGTCTACGCCGTCGACCCGCAATATGTTCCTACCCTGGACATTAAGTTAGCGATGGGTCGCAATTTTGATCCAGCCATAGCCAGCGACAGTTCAGCGCTCATCGTCAATGAGGCACTGGTGCGGGACATGAAATGGGAAGATCCACTAAATGAATATCTGAATTGGCAAGAGGATTCAGTGGGAAAAGGATCCCGGATCATTGGGGTCGTAAAGGACTACAACTTCCGTTCCCTGGAATCCGCTGTGGATCCGCTGTTCCTTAGCATGAACAAGGAAGCAGCGGGGTACTTGATCAGTATGCTAGTGAAAATTTCTCCGGAAAACATTCCGGGTACGATGGAGAAGATTAGCAAAATATGGAAGGAGCTTAATCCCGATCTGCCGTATGACTATGCTTTCCTGGATGAGGACGTCGCCAAGCAGTATAAATCGTACCAACGATGGATGAGCATCATGGGGTTGTCCACAGCATTTGCTGTATTGATCTCTTGTCTGGGGCTCTTTGGATTGTCGGGAATCAACGCAGTGAACCGGACCAAGGAAATTGGTATCCGAAAGGTAATGGGAGCGGAGCTGAGCAACATCTTTATTTTGCTCAACAAACAGTTCGTGGGACTCTCCCTGATTGCGTTTGTCATTGCTGCGCCCTTGTCCTGGTATGTTATCACCACGCTGTTCTTGAAGGATTTTTATGCCAAGATCACGATTGGGTGGGAGTTGTTTGCGGTGAGTGTTGGAGTTGGGTTAGTGTTGGCATTACTTACGGTTAGCTACCACGCCTTTAAAGTCGCCATGTCCAACCCGGCAGAGACTTTGAAGTACGAATAGTACTTAGGTTCTGGTTTAAGGCGAGTTTGTGCTTTATGCTAACTTGTCATCCAGATTGAACTAGCAGATCCCTCCATCAGGGAGCTCCGATTTCTTACTTCATTATTGGATATTCAAGATTCTTTTTACTCCTGTGATTGGATCCTTACGCCAGCTCCCTCAGATCCACAGGGACAACACGAGATATTCCTTTCTCTACCATCGTGATTCCATAGATTACATCCGTTGTAGTCATCGTGCGCTTGTTGTGCGTAACGATAATAAACTGGGAGTCTTTGCTAAAGCTGCGGATGATGGTGTTAAACTTATCGATGTTCGCGTCATCCAGCGGCGCATCCACCTCGTCGAAAATACAGAACGGGGCTGGCTTCAATAGGTACATGGAGAAGAGGAGGGCAGTCGCTGTTAGCGTTTTCTCACCCCCGCTCAGCTGGTTGATTGTGAGTGGACGCTTGCCTTTCGGTTTAGCGATAATTTCAATTTCACAGTCCAGCGGCCTGGACGGATCAGCCAACTTAAGGTCGCAGTCGTCACCCTCGTTGAATAGTGAGCGGAAAACGCTTATGAAGTGTTGCTTGATCTTATCAAAAGCCTCCATGAAGGTCTGACTGGCCACTCCTTCGATTTCGCTGATTGTATTGAAGAGCGACTCTTTGGCTTTCACAAGGTCATCTCTCTGGGCGATGATAAAATCATTACGTTCCTTGATTTCATTGTAGGCCTCCATGGCCATCGGATTGATCGGGCCCATCGTGTCGATACGTTCACGAATGCGCGATACCTCGTTACGTAGCTTCTCTTCGTCCGCTGATGCCAGGGCCAGGCCTTCTTCAGCGGTCAGCTGGGTCATAATATCGTCGACAGCCACATTGAATTCAACGGAAAGCCGTTCCTTGACGGAATTGAGTTCAAGCTTACTTTCGTTAAGTTCCTGCTGCAGCTGCATCAGGATGTTGTCGATATTTTCCCGTTGATGTTGAATGGCGCGCAGATCTTTTTCGACCTGGTCGATTTCACCACGGCTCGCATAATACGTCTGCTCCGCTGTGTTGACTTCGCCATCCATTTCATCCTTTCGCGAATAGAGCTTGATGAGTTCTTCATCGCCGGAGTGCGTACTCTCCATAATCGCCCGGATCTCGCCCTCGTTGTGCGCAAGCTCGGTGGCACCGGCATTAATACGCAAATTGCTTTGCTCTACGGCTTCCTGTTTAAACCTGATCTCTTGTTCGAGACTCTTCACCCGGTTGGTCTGCTGATGGAAGAATATGTTTTGCTCGTTTAGTGCATTAGATTTTTGCCCAAGCAATTCATTTTGTGTTGTCAATTCGGCTCCTACGTGGGCCAGCCGGCCATCAAAATCAGTAAGCTCGGTTCGGATCCGTTCTGATTCCGGCATCAGGTCCGACAATTCTTTCGTCAGCACCTCGATCTTCTCCAGAATATCCTCCCGGCGCAGATCGGCGTTGTTGATCATTTCGGCAAACTGCTCCTTCTTGGTCTTAACGGAAATGAACTCGTCATTGACTTGCTTGATCGCGTTTTGAGCCTCTTCGATGGAATGTTTGAGGTTATGATTGCGAAGACGCTCCAACTCACGCTGACGATCAAGCATGGAATGGCGTACCTCTTCCAGTTTGTGGTTTAGTTCCTTGATCTCTTTGTCAAGTTTCTCGAGGTTCTTTGCACGTCCAATCTTCTTGCCCTCGAAGAGGCCTACTGAACCTCCGGAAAGACTAAAGCGCCGGCGGGTGTACTTTCCGCTCTTCGTTATAAATGTATTATCGTCATCCTGGGGAATCTGTTTGGTATCGCCCTCGAAGAAGTAGACACGGTCCAGGATGAACGACATCAGCTTGCCATACTTGGGGTCAAACTCGATGATTTGAGTGGCCGGGTATGCATTGGAATAAATTTGTGTTGAATTCGGCGTGAACCGATCAAAGGCATCCAGGATGAAGAAGTTCGCCTTGCCTTTGCTGGCATCGCTAAGGATGTTAATCGCATCGTAGGCCTCCGACTCGTGATTTACAATATAGTAGTTAAGGTACGGCTCTAGATAGTTTTCTATTGCCACGCGGTATTCTTCCGGACACGTGAGAATGTCAGAGAGGAGGGGAGCATTGCGCGTCCACTCAACTTTCTTCTTTAGGAATTTGATGGCTTCCGGAAATCCTTCCAGGTTCTCGACCAGCGACTTCGTCAGCTGGTACTCATTCTGCCGAGCATCCAGCTTGCGGCCGGTTTCTGTCAGTTCCTCACGAATAATCTCAATGGTCTTCTCCAGTGAACTAATTCGTGCGAGCACATCGTTTTCTTCTTCCTTAATCTTCTCGAGCCGCTGGTTCTTTTCGCCAATCTCCTGTTGAAGTACAACCAGCTTGTTTTCAAATTGAACCAAGCTTTCGCTTCGCTGGTGAGTATCCGATGTGGCGCGATCAATTTCCTGTTTTAGGGACGCAATTTGGATCTCACGGATTTCAACTGCTTTGTTCGTCTGGTAATGCTCTTCTTGTTTGTTGCGCTGTTGTTGGCGTAAGGCATCGACATCAAGCTGTAGTTGCAACGTAGCCTGACGCTGCGTCTCATATTCGGCCTTGATCAAATCTGCCGTTCCCTGAATGTCAGCAAGTGTTGCCTGCGCATTTACCTCTTCCTCCTGGAGACTCTTAATGGCAAAATGAGCCCGTTCATTACTTTTCTTATCCAGATCTATCTGGTCGCGAAGGCTTGAAGCACGATCATTAAGGAAGCGCAGTCGCTCATTGTTTATTTGCTTCTCACTTTCTTGCAGGCGGATAGTGGCTACATGATCGTTGATCGCCTTCTGGATGGTGGATAGTGACTTTTCTTTTGTAATTAACCCGGCCTTTTCTTTCTCGATTGAGGCCTCTCTTTCTCCGATATCGGTCGTCAATTTGACTTTGCGGGTGTGCTCTTCCTCGATTTGCCCATTCAAGGTGTTGAACTTCTCTTTATGCTTGTTGACCACAACCTTAGCCAACTGAATGCTCTTTTCTTTATATACTTCTTTCGCCTTGTAATAGGAATCAGTTTGCTTCGCCTGTTTTTCAAGGCTTTTCATGTTCTTTTCAATCTCAAAAAGCAGGTCGTCGACTCGCTCCAAATCGGCATCCGTGTCCTCCAGCTTCTTCAGCGTCTCTTTTTTTCTCTTCTTGAATTTTGAAATGCCGGCAGCTTCTTCGAAAAGCGTTCTCCGCGAGTTGTCGCGGTCATTGAGCAGGTCATCGACCATACCCAATTCAATAATGGCGTAGCTGTTGGATGCCACACCGGTATCCAGGAACAGATTAGTGATGTCTTTAAGCCGGCAGGTTACCCCGTTGAGGAGATATTCACTTTCCCCAGACCTATACAAGCGTCGTGAAATGGTGATCTGTGAATATTCTGTAGGTAGTAAGTTCTTCGTGTTATTAATTGTCAGGGATACCTCCGCCATCTGAAGGGGCGAGCGCTGATTAGTGCCATTGAAGATGATATTTTCCATCTTCTCCGAACGTAATGTACTGGTTTTCTGCTCTCCCAATACCCACCGGATGGCGTCGACTACATTTGATTTTCCGCAACCATTGGGTCCGACAATCCCGGTTACTCCCTCATCAAAATTTATGACAATTTTATCGGCAAAACTCTTAAATCCCTTGATCTCTAATTTAGCTAGCTGCATTCTGAAAAGCGTGGTTGAAACCTTAATAAAGTTGGCAAAGATAAAAGGATTTATGAATCGTGGCGTGTAGTTTTTTTGACTTAAAAAAACACTTATTGTTT
>JANNAZ010000137.1:0-4469 GCA_031384895.1 Cyclobacteriaceae bacterium
ATACAGCCTACGACTAGTATCCCCATAAGAAGACCCCTCACCAAAGTCGATGTTCCCTTTGCGCTCATTTACTGTGTTGGCGTTCTCTTTATCGCCTTGTGCACCAACTCATCAAATTTCGCTCCATCCTTGAGAAACACATGCTGGATCGGCAACGAAAACCATTTCCACCGGTCCAGGTAAGCGGAAAACTCATTCATCTTCAGTTTAACGATATCTTTCTCAGTGGTCAGGATAGCAAATTCGCTGGTTTGCTCTTTACAAAAGACTTCAATTTCGTGGAGGTCTTCAGCCGTATACCGGTGGTGATCCGCAAACCTAAAATGCCGTAGAACCTGAAATCGATTAGCACAGTATTCAATCAGAGGCGCAGCATCGGCGATGCCACTCACTACAATCACCTTGTTGGAGAAGGTGGTGTCGGCGCGCACGGATTGGGGAGATCCATATTCGATGTAGGAAAAAAATACGGGTTTGGCCCCCGCATATCGGAGCACCCGCGCTGTAATGCGGGTCTGCTCGTCAGCCCCAAGTTTCGAATCGCATTTCGTAACGACTATTGCATCTGCACGACTCGCCCCTTGACGAGACTCCCTGAGCCTGCCAAAAGGAAGGAGGTAGTCTCGAAAGAAAGGTTGCTCACACGTTGTCAGAAGAATTGTCAGATCGGGTTGGATAGAACGTTGCTGCATAGCATCATCGAGCAAGAGTACCTCGGTTTTAGGAAAATCTTGCAGAATATGAGGTATGGCAAACACGCGATCTTCTCCAACGGCCACATGAATTGAGTCGCCAAATTTCTGGAACAACTGCAACGGTTCATCGCCAATGCTGTTGGCCGTATCTTGAGGGCTAGCAACACGGTATCCGGAGGTTTCACGTTTGTACCCTCTGCTTAGCGTCACCGTCGGGTAATCCTTGCTTAGCAAGTGAATCAGGTATTCGACCATAGGCGTTTTCCCAGATCCTCCAACATTCAGGTTTCCTACAGCAATGACAGCGGTCTCAAAATGAAATGAAGGCTTCGGTCCAATGTCATATAAATGATTCCGGACGCGCATGACACCATTGTATAACGCGGCAAATGGATACAATAAGAGTTTTATTAGGTTCATGGAATCTCTTCCTTCTTATTGGATAAATTTGGACAAACTCAAACGCATGCAAACGCCAAAGATAAAGGATGTAATGGCTTTTTTGGAATCCTGGGCTCCTAAGGCCTACCAGGAGTCCTACGACAACAGCGGGCTGCTGGTTGGAGATTCCGAATCGCCAGTTACGGGTATACTTGTTGCTCTGGATTGTACCCAAGCCGTAGTGGAAGAAGCAGCCTCCAGAGGTTGCAATTTAATCGTAGCCCACCACCCGATACTTTTCAACGGGCTGAAGTCGTTGACGGGGAAGACTTATGTGGAGCGAACCATCATCTTGGCCTTGAAAAAAGACATCGCCCTATATGCTATCCACACAAACCTGGACAACATTCGAACAGGGGTGAATCAAAAAATCGCTGAAAAACTTGGTCTACGCTTCACTCAAATCTTGAGTCCAAAAAAGGGCACGCTTTCCAAATTAGTCACTTTTGTTCCCGCACCTAACCTCCCCACTGTAATGGAGGCGCTGCACGAAGCGGGCGCAGGACAAATTGGAAACTACAAGAACTGCAGCTTCCAGGTCAATGGCACGGGAGCTTTCCAGCCAACTGCAGAGGCAAAGCCACATATTGGCCAGGCTGGGAAGTTAGAACAAGTGTCCGAAGTGCGCGTGGAAGTAATCTTTCCGGAGGAGCGAACGGATCGCATCCTCCAGGCACTCCGCGATAACCATCCATATGAGGAGGCTGCCTATTACCTGACCAGGCTAGAAAACGAGAATCAAGAGGTTGGTGCCGGCCTGATCGGTGACCTTCCTGCAGAAGAGGAACCAATGTCCTTCCTTCTGCGTTTAAAAGAATCTATGCAGGTATCCGTCATCCGGCACACTCAACCAACAAAAAAGCAAATTAAGAAAGTTGCCGTTTGCGGCGGTGCCGGCAGTTTCCTCTTAGGCGAGGCGATCCGCAAAGGTGCCGATGCCTTTGTCTCCTCAGATTTCAAGTACCACGAGTTCTTTGATGCGGAAGGGAAAATCCTAATTGCCGATATCGGCCATTATGAGAGCGAGCAGTTCACGAAAGACCTCCTCCTGGAGGTTCTGACCAAAAATTTTACTACTTTTGCCTGCCATTTTTCAAATACAGTCTCCAACCCTATAAGTTACCTCTAAGCGATGGAAAATCAGACAGTTACACAGAAACTAGAAGCCCTTGTAAAGCTACAGTCCATAGACACCAAGCTTGACCAACTCCGCAAACTACGGGGCGACCTGCCCGATGAAGTCCAGGACCTCGAAGATGAAATCGAGGGGTATAAGGTGCGGATGACTCGCTTCGAAGCAGACCTAAAGGAAATCGAAGACGGTATCAAGAAAAACAAGGAAGGAATAAAGGAATCGGAGAAGCTTGTAAAGAAGTACAGCGAGCAGCAGAAGAACGTAAAGAACAACCGCGAGTTTGAGGCCATTACCAAGGAGATCGAATTGCAGGAGTTAGAGGTCCAGATCTGCGAAAAAAAGATCAAGGAGTCTAAGGAGAAAATCGAGGACAAAAAAGTTGAGATTACAAAGATTCAGACGCTGATTACCGAGCGCACCGCTGACTTGGAGAACAAGAAATTGGAACTTCTGGAAATCTCCGGGGAAAGCCAGGATGAAGAAAAGAAGCTCCTTCTCGAGCGCGAAAAGGCAGCCAAGAAAATCGAAGATAAATTTCTAAAATATTATGAGCGTCTTCGCATCAATTTATCCAATGGGCTCGCTGTTGTACGCGTGGTGCGAGGAGCTGCTGAAGGCTGCAACATCATCATACCCCCTCAAAAGATTGCAGAAATCCGGGAGAAGAAGAAAATCGTAATTGATGAACACTCCGGGCGAATTCTGGCTGATGTTGATATGGAGTCTATGGAAGAGGAAGTAAAACCCAAGAAGGCTGCACCAACAAGACGTACCAAGAAAGTTGCATAGTCATTGGCTATATAGGTATCGAAAGGCAGCCATTACGGTCTGCTTTTTTTTGTTTGGAGCTAACACTTCCCTTCATGCGGATAACCTATGGCAGTTTGAACCAGCACTCGAAAAGGTATATAAACTCATTCTGAGCCTTCAGATCGATCAGGCCAGGCAGGAATTGGCGCAAATAAAGAATGCCAATGCACTCCATACGATGTACCTGGAAAGTCTGTCTGAAACAGCCGATATCCTCATAACTGAAGATGAAAAGCGATTCGCAAAATTCAACGACGCCCTTCGAGCCCGGATCGAAAAGCTTGAGGAGATGCCCGAATCTGCCGAGACTCTTTTTCTGCGTGCCGAAATCAGCCTTCAGCGCGGCTTCAACCTGCTCAACCTCGGACAAGAACTAAATGCCGTCCTGGCGATCCGGCAGGCATATCAGGCTACCCAACTTTGCCTAAAGAAGTACCCCAATTTCATTCCTATCAAAAAAACCCATGGAGTAATACAGGTAATGGTCGGATCAGTCCCCGACAAGTACCAGTGGTTTATCAGTTTGTTAGGGATGAGGGGATCTGTGAAAATAGGACAAAGGCAACTCGAAGACCTGCGCCTGTCCAATTCCTCACTCAACTTGGAGGCCTCCATCCTCTTCTACACCATCAAGGGGTTTCTGAATCAGCAGTTTGGCGAAGCAGCCCTGGGCTTTAAAGAATGCCTGGAGAAGGATCCAGACAGCCGGCTTCTGTTGTTCCTTGACATCAACATGCTCATGAAAAACTCTCAAAGTGAAGAGGCTTTCGCACTGATGCAGACTTTGGACAAACACCCACAGGGACTTCAGATGGCCTATGTGGAGTATCTCCGTGGGGAAGCGTTAATTCACAAGGGAGAGTATGCGCTTGCCATCCAATCGTATCAGAAATTTATTCGAGGCTATAGAAGTCAAAGCTTCAAGAAGGATTCTCACTACAAGATTTCTTTGTGTTACTATTTGATGGGTGACCCGACCAACGCAACAAGGAATTTCGAAACCGCCAAGAATACCGGAAAGACCTCAGCTGATCCGGATAAATATGCTGCAGCCATGCTTTCCGAAGGTGGATTCCCAAATCAGAAAATTCTGAAAATGCGATTCTTCACCGATGGGGGGTACTATAAAGAAGCACGGGAAGTCTCTAAAACAGTTACTCATGCCGATTTGAAAAACGCAAAGGATGCCACAGAATTCGCCTACCGCAAAGGCAGACTGGCCCACAAGACACAAGACCTCCCCGCAGCCAAAATACTTTATCTTCAGACGATTGAGAAAACCGGAGATGAACCGTGGTACTTCGCCCCCAACGCCGCTCTCCAACTTGGATACATCAGCCAAGCTCAGGGGGATGTAGTCTCGGCTAAGAAGTATTACGAAAAAGCCC
>JANNAZ010000138.1:0-9421 GCA_031384895.1 Cyclobacteriaceae bacterium
GGGACAGTGTTTGCGTCGGGGACGGAGTTCGGAGAGCCTGGAGCATTCGTTCCGCCAGGTAGTCAGGCCGCAACTCCGATGGGCTGACAATGCCGACGACCCCGAGTTGAGCGAGCTTTTCTGCGCGGATGGTTTGCTCAGTATTCCCTCCACCAGTAAAGGGGACGACCAATGCCTTAGTTCCAGTGGCCAGCAGGTTCATGCAGGTATTGTAGCCGGCCATGCTGACTGAGAGAGAGGCCTCCCGTAAGTACGAGAGAAAATCGGGCGTATATCGCAGGATAACAACCTGCTCCTGCATCTCTGCCGACTTGTGGAGCTGTTGAAACTGCTCTTCCGGCATATAGGGTCCAGTCAAGATCATCATGCGGTGAGGGAAGCTTGTTCGAAGATGTGCCGATGCTTGCAGCGCACATTCCACCAATTCATAGCCGACCCTGCCTCCTCCAATGCTCACGAGTACCTTGGGCAGGTCTGACGCCTGGCGGTCAGACGCCGTTTCGAGGCTCTGTGGAGCCGCTTGCGAGACAAATCCCGTATATCTGATCTCGCACCGAAGCTCCCGAACCTCTGGAAACGTCTCATCGAGGGTCTGGAATCGAGGGTCGGAGTGGACCAAGAGCAGATCGAAGTACCGGTTCATGAGCGTGATCGCCCGTTCGTTATGCTGCGCCTGATTTCGCTTATTATTGACCAGGATGTCGCGAAGACTGCAGACCACTGCCGTCGGCATCTTTTTGAGCCGGATCTGTTCTAAGACCGGCACCAGCTCGTACGCAAAGTGTTTTCGCCCAAACGGGAACATCTCGATGAGAAAGACATCGGGCTGGATGCGGGCAAACTCTGCCTGGATTCGACTCGCGCGAATCCGTTTTACTGACTCCAGATCCTGCCCCTTCTCCGCAGCCAGAATGGTCTTGAAATCCGACTCCGACTTGATTGGTGGGAGATTCACGACCTCCGTCTGAGGGGGGAATTCCATACCGGGGCAGAGATCGCCGCCGTTCAGAAACGTGACGTCCCAGTCCGTCAGCGCACGAACGATCTCCAGACTTCTCACGAGGTGGCCCATCCCGAGGACGTGCTGACAATAAATGAGTACCCGTTTCTTCATCGTGACATCTCCTCGATCAGCCGCTCGTTGTCGATCCAGTCCAACATCGTTTCTTGGGCCGCCATATGGATGATTCCCTCGACTGTTTCTTTGACGTCAGGAGGCTGTGAAATGTAAACTCTGTAGGCTTTATTAATGAACTGAACCCTCGCGTGCCACCTGATGCGATCGATCGGAACCTCCCACTTCACCTGAGAACGGTAGGAGTCATACAACGACTTCGCCATCCGTCGAGCCAGAAATGGGGTCACGTCCCGGAAGCGCAAGTCCACGATAAAATTCGCAATATCTTGCAAGGGATCTCCGATAACAAGCTCGTCAAAATCGAAGAAGGCGACCTTCCCGTCTTGGGCCAAGAGCTGTTCGATGTGGAAGTCCCAATACATCGGTCGAAGCGGGATGTCGGAGGTGTTCGGGGCGTCGCGATGGACAAGCTGGGCGAGGAGGTTCAATTCTTCCAGCAGCGAGGGAACCGCCCGGCGTAGTTTCTCGATCTTCTTATCGGCTTCAGCGAGGTGCTCGGCCAGAGTCCATTTCGGGAGACCAGCCAAGTCACTGTTATGAACCATGGCCAACCCCTTGGCGACTGTTCTCAGATAGGAATCGCAATTGTCTTCTTCGATCACACGACAGAGCGGAGTTCCCTCGACGCCGAGTTGCCACAGGGTCTGTACCTCAGACCTGTATCCCAACGGTTGGGAAAAAAGAACCTCCTCGTCAACGCCGGAGAAACGGTTCCATAAGTATTCACTCCTGGCGTAAACGTCGCGTCCTTCCCCGCTTCGAAACGTCTTACCGAAGATGGTGAGTGACTGAGCCTGATCGGCTGCTCCCCAGCTGAGCTCGTACTTGGTCGTGCACCGTATCTCGGGGCGATAGTTTACGACCGACATTTCGACCGACCTGATGTCGCCCTCCTCATCGAGACCCTTCGGAAGGGATGAATAGGGCAGATGCGCCTTGACTTGCTCCGGATCACTTACTTTCGGCAGATGTGGGATCGCCGGATCTTCAGGAAAGACCCACACGAGCAGATCCAGATCGCGGAAGTGATGCGGCATCCGACGCAGCGCTTGTGTGCCTACGCTGCTCTGAACCAAGGTGTCGATCTCTTTCTGGCTTCGGCCGTTGCTAAAGGCTTTGCAGTACAAAATGACTCGTCGCTCGCGTTGGGAGTCCCTATCTCTGACTCCGAGATGGTAGCAGGCCGCCAGACTCGTATTTTCAGGCTTCTTCTTCGGAGAGTATTTTACATGCTGAACGTGGCAACTCGTGATTGCTCCGCTGTCTGGACAAAGCAGCAGGAGTCGTTCCGTAAGCAGGGCCTTCATTACAGATGGATCGGCAAATCTGGCTAAGCCTTGCATGACTGGTCCTTCATTACACTCTGCTTATGAGAGGCGATTACCAACTCGGCTGTCCCATGGATCTTTTCATCCCAGGGAATTCGAAAACTCTGGAAACAGTATCCGCTTATAGCCATTGTCCATTGGCCCACAAATATGCACGTCCGCGGTTTCGTAAGGGAGATGCATCTGCCTCGATGCTTCCTGGCCCGTTCCAGCCGAAGAAGAGGACATGGTCTTTGAGGTATCCGCCGCCTGAACGATGGACAGGCTTCGGGTTGCTATAGAGCAAGCCTGGTTCCGGCACCAGAACCTGTTCCCGATGCCACGTTACCCCGCCGTCGCCGGAATGCCATTTCTCAATGAGCCCTCCGCTATAAAACAGGGTTTCATCCTTCGGATCCCCGGACACCATGTACGCGATAAAATTCTTCAGGCCATCCGCCTGAAGCAGACACCCTGCCCATGTGTTGTTGGTATCGATGAGCGGCACGCGCTCCCATTTTCCATTCCTGCGAGCGACGAAGTAAAAGCGAGAACGCCAAGGGCTTTGATCGGATACTGGGAGCAGGAAGTAAGGATTGTTCTGCTGGTCTATGGTAACAGAGGGCATGTTGCTTAACTCATGCCCCGTGTCCCAAACCAGACATGTCCGTTCTGCTTGACCTCGATTGACAGGAGTCGCAACCTTGTCCCCATCAATGTTGTAGATCTCCCCGGAATCAATATCCAGACGGAGGTAGTAAAGATTGTATCGTGTCCGAGAGCGAGGCCTGATTGTATAGAACGGATGCTTCCTCTTGCGTTCGTCAAAATAGACGAACCCTATGTGCAGCGATCGACCATCAACCCCGGCGGACACACTAGGGTATGAGCCGGCCCAGCTATCAGCATCGTTATCATCCCTTGGATCACGGTCGAAATCGATCAACCGTTTTGCAGAACTCCATGAGAATCCACCGTCGTTGCTCACGCGGAAGTTCCAGAAACCAAGATGGCCTAGAGCCCGGTAAAACAGAACATGTCTATTGTCTGAGGCTTGTACCACAGTTGGGTAACTGATCGATTTGGCGATAGGCGGGCCTTCCTCCCATTCTTCGATTTCTCGCGGTTTCCGAGATACGAGATGAGTGCCAGGCGTCAGGTGACACCCATACAACACATGCAGGCGTTCGTTCGCGTCGATCCATAGAATAGGCGCAAAATGATGGTCGTACTCTGCGGGATTCTCCCCCAGCTTGACTGGCTTCGACCAGGATCGGGTGATGCAATTGTAAGCAATCATGTGCGGATGAGCGGCAATACCCTGTTCGTTAGCCTGATAGACGATGTAGATGACCTCGTTGTGATGCAAGGCTTGAGGTCCCATCCGGGAGTCGAAGAACATTTTCTCGCTTCCGTACCGTGCAAAACTCAAAGGTTTTACCTGGTTCATCGATTCTTCCTCATGACGAATGGCGATTTGTGTGCCTGAGCTACTATCCGACATGTAAGCCTCCATTGGAAAAGACGTGGTGCTCTATTGCAGGGTTGACCTGTTCAGCCTCACAAGTGATCTGGCTCGCTAAGACCACAAGATCATCGATTAAGTTCAGCCTTCCAGGCTTTATCTGGGTTACGCAGCGATAGGCGCGTTCCGTAATCAAGGCAACTGCCGCATACCAGTTCAGGATCGAGGGAAGGACTGCCCAGGGCACATTCGCCTGATACGTCTGAAGAAAACGCTCGACTAGCCGCTGACAGCTCTCAGGAGAAGTCCTTTGGAGAATTCTCACGTAGTGCAGGCCGGCGATCAGACTGCCGATATCCAACAAGGGAGATCCAGTGCGCACGTTGTCCAGGTCAATCAACGCCACATGGGTCTCGCCGATAAACAGATTCTGCAGGTGAAGGTCTCCATGTAACGTCGCTCGTGGTTCCTCAGGCATCTGTTCCGCCTGCGCGAGCAAGCGGTTCACCAAGGGGCGAAGCGTCGAGGCGCAGGATGGCCGGAGCCGGATCAAGGCCGGTATGACGCGTTTGAGATCTGCAACGAGGTCTGCCACAGTCGTGGATCGCTTACAGGCTATGGGTGTGACATGTAACGTGGCCAGCCTGCGTGCCGCCTCTTCGAACGATGGAAGAAACTCGGAACCGTACACGTCACAAGAGCCGAAGGGTGTCCCCTTGAAGCCCAGTTGCCAGAGAGTTTTCAGCGAGGAGTCATACCAGACGGGCATGGCTATCACTAACTGCCCGCTGCGCCTTGCCCCGCTCTGCCAGAGCTGATGCATAATTTGGAAGGTCTCTTCACCCTCCCCGTTGTAATAGGTTTTCTCAAAAAGAGTGATGGTTTGCCGACGGTGATCGTCCTGATGAGCCACGGTTGCATCGATTCGCACGGTGCACGTGTGTTCCCCCACATAGTGAACGAGCGTGCGGGTTGCCCCTATTAACGTCCAATCCTCTCCCAGGTGTGAGGCCAGTACCTTTGGAAGAATTGCAGACGTGAAGTGGCCGGAATCCGCCAGGATTGGGAGTGTATCCATCTTCCGGTCATTAGGAAAACTCCAAAGGACCATTTCCAGATTGGGCAGATACACCACGGGCTTCCCGAACCGTGGCTGAACCATCGCGCGCGCCCGGGCCTTTTCCCATTGGGATTGTGAGCGTCCATCTGGGTATGCTCGGCCGCAAAGGATTTGGTCCCCCGTTTCTCTGGTCGCCCTGTCCTCGATTTCAAGTCGATAGGTCACCATGCAGGAGGATTCGGGCTTATACCGGACTCGATCGATCTCGCAGCTCAGTATGCGAAAGCGCTCCCGTTCTTGGACTGATTCGAAGACCTGCTCCTGCAGCCTGTTTTTCATCGCCTCCGGGTCCAGGATCACCGAAAGCTGTGGAAGCAGGGCATCCGTCGGCATCTCGCGGCAGGCAAGGGTCTCGGTTTGACGAGATGAGGAGGTTCCGTTGATGACAGCATGATTCATCATGATTCAGGCCTGCTTCCGAAACAGAATACGGCCATGGTGGTCCGTCCTTGAGACGCGCACATGACTTGAGAAGGGCCAATTAGGAATTTCGCTCTGCGAGGCGGCCTGATCTGTGAACAGTAGATCGTCGCGATACCATTCCCCATTGCGCGCAATCGTGATGCGAACAGCCGCCCGTTCGTCGAAGAGGAGTGTCTGTGGGGATCCGTCGAATTCCGGCGTCTCAACGGAGATATTCGGTTTGTTGCCTTTATACGGATACAGGACAGTGAGGAAGCCAGCGCTTGAAGCTCGCTGAGTCAGTCTCACGATTGGGGCACGATGTTTTTCACCGTAGGAGGTGGACACAAAACCTCCCTGGATGGAGGGGTGCACGTTCGGGATGAAAGGCTGCGCGAGAATGAGCTGCGGCGATTGGATCGACAGTGTATCATCCGACACCCTGACTGAGACCCGATCCTGCGCCTGAGGCGATAGGTGGAATAACAGGTCGTATGTATGGAGATCGGTGGCTCTCAGGAGGTCGACAATCACCCAGTATTCCCCGTTGATGAACAGCACCTTTCGCTCGTGCACCACCGGGTATTCGTGGCTCAGGGCTACCCCATGCACATAATCGAGTCCTTGGTTACTGACGAACACCTTCAGCTCCCGCTCCGGTTCTGGCCCAGTGATCTTGAATCGGTTCTTCTTCCACTCGTACCTCGTTTGATTCTTGCCGTCTACGAGCACGGTATTGTGGTAGGCGGTTCCTCGGAAGAGCGCCCGCCAATTGGGTTCCCCTGATTCGTCGTAGGTATAGCGCCCAGGATCGACGATCAATGGCTTGCCATAGGCGGCCATCTCGAAACTTAAGAGATCGAGATGCCCATGGTTTCCAGCGCCGAGAGGGCCACAGTCGAAGATCAGATACCGCTCATCCTGAAACGATGAGCCCTGATCGCCCCAGCCACTCCGGAGGGCGTAATACCCGCTTGCGGCAAACCCACGCGATCGGTTTTCGGGAGGTGTTCCGGTCTTCCCCTGGGACGATACATACGTGAGATGCTCGCTTCCGTAGAGTTCGTAGCCCTGCTCCAGGAGATCGAGAAAGTTCCGGCTGTCGCCATCGCTCAGCGACGGAATGGCGCCGTCAGGTCTGTGTGAATAGACGGAGAACTCAAGTGCCTTTTTGATCCCCTCGTCTATCGAATCGGGTATGTCGATATGGTTGAGCTGGGCCAGTTTGCGGATCCAGAGGTAGTTCTTGAGGACGAGATGATGGTAATCGGTGGACAGCTCGCAATGGACTCCGTCCGGCAGGAAGTCGCTTTGAATATTGCTCGACAGTTCCTCTGTGGAAAATGCAAGCCAGTCTTCAGCCTCGGCAAATTCCGGAAACACCACGGCAGCCAGAAAGATCGCGCAGAGCTCCAAGGTGCGATGGTTTCTCGCGGGCGTGAGGTGCTCACGCAGATAACAAATCTGCTGATGCAGCGATTCGAGGAACCGAACGTAGAACTCGGGGCCAATGCCGGCTGATTGGTGGAGCGTCACAAAGTAGTAGTGAGCGAATATCCAATTTTGGATGCGCCGCCCTGCGACGTCGCTGGGTAAGAAATCGAGTGGAACGGCATCGATCCACGAGGACGTGAGCTCGACCCACTTTTCCGCATAGCTGGGCGCCTCGGTCTCGTGATAGGCCATCCCCAGACCGACGGCGTAGTAGAACTTGTGGAGGAGTATCAGCCATTCACGATCATGACTGGGATTCTCGGTCCATCGGATCGGAGACGGCGCGGAATGGGATTCCTGGTTGAACTCAAACCGGCCGTTGAGAATGTTCTCGATCTTCTCCCGTGCGGTTTCGACGGCATCCACAACGGGGAAATAGTGGATCGATGTCCTCGTTTGGAAATGACGGAGGAGCTGGTCCGGCGTCCAGGTATCGTATGGAGCGCGGAGCAGGCGTCCGCATCCCGCAGTCGTGGGAACGACCTGTTGATCAGCAGCAAGTGGCATGAGATTCCTTCTGCATGGCCGTTTCGCCGCGCGCCGGCGATTCAAATAACGAGCACAGTTGTTTGGTGGTTGTTGCTGAGTCGAAGATGCGTCCGATCGTGTCTCGCCCTGCCTGCCCTAACCTCTGTCGCAGTTGGGCATCGGTCAACAGCTCTTCCATCGCTTTGGCGAGGGCGTACACATCTCGTTGCGGGACCAACAAGCCGTTGTCACGGTGAACCACCAATTCTGGAATGCCCGAGATGTCCGTCGAGACGACTGGAAGGCCTGTGGCCATGGCTTCGGCCAGCACGTTTGGGATGCCGTCACGATCCCCGTTATCGACGATCTGGCAAGGCAGGACAAACATGGTGGCCTGTCGATACAGGGCTCGTAACTCATCCTGGGTCACACCTGGCTCGATAACAATCCTGTCCTCAAGTGCTGACTGAAAGATCAACTGACGAACGAGCCCGCTTTGCTCGTCCGGCTCGCCCACGATCCGGCACTGAAACTGATGCCCGTGGTCTCTGAGAATCCGACAGGCCTGCACCAGAAACGGGAACCCTTTTTTCTCGACGAACCGCCCGACAGAGAGAATGACAGGTAACTCAGGCTCTCCGTTCGGTGAGGGATGAAACCGGGAGGTATCGACCCCATGGTAGATCGTATAGACAGGCGCCCCGTCAGGACAGGCCTCTTCCAAGTACTGTTTGTTGGCGCCGGTGCAGGTGACGACAAACTCCGCCCGCCGCATTTTAATCTGCAGGAGGTCGCCGGGATTCAGTTTCGGGAGATAGATATCCTTGGCATGGGCCGTGAAGCTGAACGGAAGGCCGGTCAGCATGCTGGCGAACATGGCCATGGTGGTCGAGCCGTGGCAGAAATGTGCATGAAGATGGCGGATGTCGCCGGCTTCGTTGACCTGGCAAGCGATGAAGCCTGAGCGGAGGAAGTCTTTGTAAAACACTTTCTTGGGCCACAGAAACGCTCCCGACCGGCAACGGACACTCAGCCGCAGCGCCTCGAACAGCGTCCAAAGATATCGGCGAGGTGCGATCCGTAGCACTTGGAGGTGGCTGGGAAGATATCTCGTGAAGTTTGAGAGCAACCAGGGAATGAACCCACCGTCCTTGGCCTCGTCGCATTCGGGGAGGTAGGTCAGCGGGGACGCGATAGCCTGGACACGAGACCCGGTGGCGGCGCCGTCGCCCTGAAAGGCCGAGAACAGGCGAAGCCTGAGCCCCATCCGTTCCAAGAGATAGATTTCACTCGTGATAAAGGCTTCTGAATTACGGGGAAAGCCTTTCAAAATGTACCCGATCGTTCCCTGCCCTCCGCGAGCTGTCGCATCAGCCAATTTTGGCTCATGCCGGGCAGGTGTGGTAGCCAGGGCCTCGCGGAATTCGACCCTCGCCGGCGGGGCCTGCATATGCTCGGAGAACAGCTCTTTGAGCCGCCGGCTGGACTGCTCGGACACAAAATTATTCACGATGGTTTCCCGCCCGGCTTGGCCGAGCCGGAGCCTCAGTTCAGGATTCTCGAGCAGCCGGCCCAGCGCCGTGGCCAGTGACTCGGCGTCTTGCTGTGGAACCAGGAGGCCGTTACGATCGTGGTGGATCAGTTCCGGAATCCCCGATACGTCGGTCGACACGACCGGAAGCCCCATCGCCATCGCTTCCATGAACACGTTCGGAATGCCGTCGCGATCCCCGTCATCCGCGACCCGGCAGGGCAGGGCAAAGATGCTTGCGTGGCGGTAGAGGTCCACGACTTCCTCTAACGTCTTCTTCCCGCACAACGACAGGGTTTCGCCCAGGCCGAGCATTCGGATCAGTTCCTCCATCTCCGTCTGGAGCGGCCCATAGCCGACGATTTGGCAGCGGAACCGATGCCCCGCGTCCACCAAGATCCGGCAGGCGTGAATCAGCGTCAGAAAGCCCTTCTTCTCACGGAGTCGGCCTACGCTGAGGATCGTGGGAAGGCTGGTGTCAGCGGAGGATTCGGTC
>JANNAZ010000086.1:0-25864 GCA_031384895.1 Cyclobacteriaceae bacterium
CCACGTGAAGGTTGCCAGCATTGTGTTGGAAAAAGCGAAACGAATGACAGAATGCGGTCATGATGTGGTCATCCTGCTGGATTCGCTCACTCGCCTGGCCCGCGCCTACAATACGGTGGTGCCTTCCTCTGGAAAAATTCTTTCCGGTGGTGTTGATGCCAATGCGCTGCACAAGCCCAAGCGTTTCTTTGGAGCAGCCCGTAAAATCGAAAATGGTGGATCACTGACCATCATAGCCACCGCGTTGATCGACACGGGGTCCAAAATGGATGAAGTTATTTTTGAAGAGTTCAAAGGAACCGGCAACATGGAATTGCAGCTCGACCGCAAGCTGTCGAACCGGCGGATGTATCCCTCGATTGACGTCCCTGCCTCTGGCACACGTCGTGAAGAGCTCCTCATGAAAGAAGAAGAGTTGCAGCGTGTTTGGATTCTCCGCAAATTCATGAGCGACATGAATTCAGTGGAAGCCATGGAATTCCTGCAAAGCAAGATGAAAGGCACGCGTAACAACGAGGAGTTCCTTATTTCTATGAACGGATAAAGTCACATTTGAAATTTGGTAAGGAAGGCGCAGATAACCTCTGCGCCTTTTTGTTTTGTCCGGATACCCACAATGCCATGACAAGGAAGGCACCGTGGCTCTAGTCAAACTCAAAGTAATATTGATTAGTTTTTCACGAGCCTGCCGTCTTTCCCAACGGTGAAGTAGTATTCCCTGGCTTCTTTCAAATCGGTGCTTACGACAAGTACCAAGAAGGACTTGAGTCCTTTCTTAATATACTCTCCAAAATCAATTTCATGGGAATGAGGAATTCTAACATCAAATTTGTTTTTTGAGCGACCCAGGAGGACGTGTTGCTCTTGCTCATACACGCGCACTTCATATTCTGTATTCGTGTCGAAGTTAAGTGAGATTGAAACGGTTTGAGAAATAGTGGATTTCTCAGCGATTCGCTTCTCCTTGTATGATGCCTGCATACTACCAACCAGCAAGGGCACTCCGCTCCCGGTCTCCAGTCCAAAAACGAGATACCTGTAAACCCCTGTCCTGTCAACTGTATCCTGAATGGAGTACTGGAGTTGCGGGGCGCCGTAAGCATTTCTTTCAACGGGTACGATTCTTTCTAGCTCGGACCGCAAATGGGGGGAGAGGCTCTTGTACACTTTGAATGTGGCAACACGAGTGATCGAATCAGCGAGCACGGTCCAGCGAAAATCTACCACCTTACCCCGTTGAATCACACGTACCCCAAGGGTGTCAAGACCCGTGCTTTCCAGCGGTATTCCCAATGGCTTGGTACTTATTTGAATATCAAACGCACAATAGTCCCCAAGGAAACCGTCTATTTCGATAAGATAGGTTGTCTGGGACTTTAATTCCCCAAGCGGGATGAATGCCTCTTCATGAGTTATTTTGGGAATGCATTGAAGTATCCGGTAGGTATTCGTCTCACATGGATTTCCTTCAATGACAATGACTTGAACGCCCCGCTTGTCGCGGCAATCTTGCGCTGAAATATTCAGATAATACTTTCTTGGCGTGTCAACTGAAAAATAGTACCACTGGTCATTGTGATAAACAAGGCACTTATTGGTAAGCGCCCTATTCACGCAGTCCCACTCTACAGTCGATTTTGCGGTCGAGGAATGTATAGGCGCCGCATTCAGCTCAAGGCGTATTCGGTCCTTGATGCTGTTATTCTGAACCTGCCCGTATGTAAGGCCAACACCACAGGCTCCCAGGAGTACAAGAGAGAGTTGCCTCATCTTGCCAATTTACTACTTCCTCTTTCTTTCATGAAAGGCCCCTTTGAATGTCGGGTCCGCGCGTCTTTTCTGGCGGTCGATCTCCCGGTTCTGCGCTTGCTGCTCGTCAACAGCCGTCTCTTCCATCACAACCTCCTTGGGCAGCTGCATCATGGGAACTCTTTCCCGGATGATCGACTCAATGCTGGACATATGATGCTCTTCGGCTTTGGTAACAAAAGTAATCGCCGCCCCGGTCAGGTTGGCGCGTCCGGTGCGGCCAATGCGGTGAACATAGTCGTCATACTTCAACGGCACATCGAAATTGATGACGTGCGACACATTGGTCACATCAATGCCGCGCGAAGAAACATCTGTCGCCACCAGCACACGCAAGCTCCCGTCCTTAAATTCATTCATGGCGTTAATTCGGGCATTCTGCCCTTTGTTGGAATGAATTACGCGCACGGGTCCCAGATTCTTCCGGTCAATATATTTTGACACATCATTGGCCACTTGCTTTGTGCGGGCAAAAACCATAACCCGCTGAAAAGTCTCGCGGTCATTCAGAAAATGCTCCAGTAAATTGATTTTCGTTTTGAGGTTAGGAACATGAATCTGTTCCTGTCTTACCATTTTTGCCGGTGTAGATTGCGGGGTGACTTCTACTTTGGTTGGGAAAAGTAAAAACTCCTCTGCCATTTTTTCTACCTTCTCAGGAAAGGTGGCTGAGAAAAGTAAGTTTTGGCGTTTTGATGGGATGACTTCAAATATTTTTCTCAATTGCTGAAGGAATCCCATATCCAGCATCCGATCGGCCTCATCCAGGACAAGGGTCTTCAGTAGCTTGACCGGAATTTCCTGCTTCATGTATAGTTCGGTGAATCGCCCGGGAGTTGAAATCAACAAATCAGTACCTGCTTGTAATCTTTCTATCTGCGTTTTTGGCCCTACGCCGCCGTAGAGTGTTGCAATCCGTAAGTCCGTATGCCTTGCCAGAACTACCGCATGCTCTGCAATCTGTATGACTAGCTCCTTCGTCGGAGCAAGCACCAACGCGCGAGGCTCTTTTCCCTGCGCGTAACTGATTTTCTTCAGAATAGGCAACAGGTACGCTGCCGTTTTGCCAGTACCCGTTTGGGCGATGCCAATCACGCTCTGGCCCCCCAAAACCAAAGGAATAACACGCTGCTGAATCTCAGTCGGAGTTGCAAACCCCTCCTCTTCCACCGCCTTCAGAAGTTGCGGGTTGAGTTTGAGGTCCGTCCAGGCCAAAGATTTGAGGACTTCCACGTGTTTTGGGTTTATCTTTGCAACAATGAATACACTCATTGTAAACGCGAAGATAGTAAATGAGGGCAAGGTCGTCGAGGGAGATGTCCTGATACGTGAGGATCGCATCGAACGAATTGGGTCCAGCCTCTCCACCTCTGGACATGTCATCGATGCCAAGGGAAAATTTCTTCTTCCCGGCTTAATTGATGATCAGGTTCATTTCCGTGAACCCGGGTTCACCCACAAGGGAACTATCCGCTCAGAATCACGAGCAGCAGTTGCCGGAGGGGTAACATCCTATATGGAAATGCCAAACACTGTTCCGCCGACTTTTACGCAAGAACTTTTGGAACAAAAATACCAGATCGCCAGTCGCGATTCCCTAGCCAACTATTCCTTCTACATCGGCGCCTCCAACGACAACCTGGAGGAGGTGTTGAAGACCAATCTTGAACGGGTTTGTGGTTTGAAAATATTTATGGGCTCCTCTACCGGAAACTTGTTAGTAGACGATCCGAAGATTTTGGAGGGATTCTTTTCAAGATTTCCTGGACTCATAGCCACACATTGTGAAGACGAGCCGACCATTCGGAGAAATTCAGAATCATTCCGTGAAAAGTATGGAGAAAACATTCCTCCGGAATATCATCCCCTGATTCGAAGTGAGGAAGGTTGCTATGCTTCCTCCAGTATGGCCGTTGCGCTAGCCAAGCGCAATGATACCCGGTTACACGTGCTCCACATTTCGACAGCTAAGGAGGTGTCCCTTTTCTCGAACGCCCTTCCATTGGCAAAAAAACGGATCACAGCGGAGGCATGCATTCATCACTTGTGGTTTAATGATGAGGACTACAAGCGTCTGGGGCTCAAAATAAAATGGAACCCCGCGATAAAGACCTCTGCTGATCAGGCCGCCATTTTGAAAGCGGTCCTCGATGATCATATCGATGTTATCGCGACAGACCATGCGCCACACACGCTGGAAGAAAAGCAAAACACCTACTTCAAAACTCCTGCGGGCGGACCATTGATTCAACATAGCCTCGTGGCCATGATGACTTTTGTTCAACAAAGAAAAATTTCAATTGAGCGGGTTGCTGAGAAGATGTGCCACAACCCTGCAATTTTGTTTGGTATCCAAGAGCGCGGGTATCTCCGCGAGGGCTACTTTGCAGACCTCGTACTTGTGGATCCGCACAACCCATGGAAAGTGGATCGCTCGACCCTGTTGGCGAAGGCTGGATGGTCACCATTCGACGGGCTTGAGTTTGAATCACGGGTGACTCACACGTTTGTCTCCGGCCATTTGGCCTTTGAAAATGGGAAACTCAACGAACAGAAGGCGGGGGCACGGCTCTCCTTTCATCGGAATTGATCCGCGGGCCTTTTGTATTTCTTCACCCCATGGCTACCTTTGCGATCCCTAAACGGTGAATGTAGTTCAGTTGGTTAGAACGCCAGATTGTGATTCTGGAGGTCGCGGGTTCGAGCCCCGTCTTTCACCCCAAGCCCCATCCAGATAGCTATGTCAGGATGGGGTTTTTTGTTGCTTCCGCATGACGAAATTTGCTGGATTCTCTCTCCGCGATGGAGCAAATGGCTTGGTAGCCAAGAAATCCATAGAACAGCGAAAGAACGCTGGCCTTCATCAAGAGGAACCCGGGATAGTGTCTTGGGCAAGGATAAATATTTTGATAAATTTATCCATGCTCTCATTCTCGGATTTCCACGGACAATCGTTCAGCAATCAAATCAACTTGCTGAATGAGCACGGCTCTTGCGTCATGAGCATCCGGTACTACGGTCACAAGGTGAATCTCTATTTGTTGGGGGATCTCTACGTGGAGGTATTCTACAACCCTAAGAGGGACTTGATTGAGAAGATCTTGCCCCTGGACGTTCAGCACAACAGGATAAACTTTTATACAGATCAAATCAGATTACCGGCAATGCTTAAATAAAAAAAGGCCCTTGCGGGCCTCTTCTCTTGTAACCAATTTTCTTTTAGGCTGTTGCAGCGGCGGCCGGTGTTTTAACCTGCGCCTTCAAAGCAACCGTCTTCTTCGCCTTGTAACCGCAATAGCTACACTGGTAGTGCTTAACCAATTCACCTTCTTCCGTTTCGGTCGGGGTCCTCAGGATTTCCTCACGACTCACCTTGAATGTTTGGTAATTGCATTCTGGGCACTGGATAGCATGCAAGTGACCTGCGTACTTCTCAATTTTGATGAATCCGGTTTCCTCATCTTTCCAAACATCGTAGTCAACTGAAAAGACATTTTCTTCAGCTTGCATTCCCTCATCAAGGTGAGAGTCTTCTTCCTCTTCGCTGAGAAGTTTCATTGCCTTACCTGTTTTTGGAGAGACTCTGGGCTTGTATCGAAGAACTTTCAGGCGCTTCTCGATGAAAAAGGGATAGTAGAACTTAAGCAGATTCTGAACAATCAAAGCCGCAATGGTACCCATCATGCCCGTGATGAACACGCGCACGAATATCATTATGGTAGTTAGCTCAATGATATTTCCATTGAAAAAAGCGCACCCCCCAATAATCATAATAAGGGCAGCGTACCAAAGCACTTTTACCTCATTTCGATTGATAAAATCGTATTTGTCTTTGTTGTCCGCGACGGACGACAATCTGACTATATAACCCAGTACGACCAAAATGCCCAGCGCCCAACTTGCGTAGGCAATGTTATGGGCCATACTGTTCCAGGATGCGTAAGGACTTTCAACCATGGTCTTTTAGTGTTTTCAGTTAGTAATCAGACAAATATTAAAGAGTATTCAAATTCCTGCATTCTTAAACGAATCACCAATTTAGCGGGATTACTGCAAAAATTCCAATGCCAGCGGAAATTAAATCTGTTTATTCAGTCACTCCGGGGTTGCAAATCGGGAAATGATGGCCTGGCACAGCTTTTTAGCCTCAAAAATACCCATGTGAGCAGCCTCCGGCAATTCAAAAAAAGTGCATTTTTGGTTGATTTTAGCAAATTTCCGTAGGTCTTCAATTGGGATAAGTGGGTCGTGGGCGCCCGCAATAATCAGGAGCGGGAGCGTTGACCGCAACGCCAGTTCTGACTGGTCGGTGCGATCGCGCATCGCAACCGAATAGCTAAGCAGTGCTTCTTTCTTTGTTGCCAATGCCCGCTGCCGCGTAGATTCAATATGCGGGTTCAGCTTATCAGCAAAGAGACCTGGAACAAAGGTTTCAATGAACGGTTCAATCCCATTTAGCTGCACAAACTGAATTACTTTTTGCCGGATTTTCTTTCGCTCCAGTGTGTCTGCAAATGGCGTAGAATGAAACAAGCCAATTCCTGAAATTTGTTCCTTATGCCGGGCAAGTAATGATAAGGCTACATACCCGCCAAGCGAGTGCCCAATGATCTTAGGGCGCTCCAACCCCAGCTTTTTTATCCATTCAGTAATTTCGTCCCCAACATCATCGATGCTAAACGGTACGGGCAATTCAGGTGACCGGCCAAATCCAGGCAAGTCTGGCGTGAGGACACGGTGAGAAGAGGCAAATTCTCCAATAAAGTCTGCCCACAGCTCATGTGAATCACAAAACCCATGAAGAAAAACCAGCGGAGGGCCGCTGCCTATTTCACGAAAATAGATTGAAGACATTGCAACTACTGAGCGCGCGACACGCTCTCGAGCAGAGAATATACAGCCTCCTCAATGCCCTCCGGACCAAAGCCGGCTTCGTTGTGAAGTTCAAGCTGCTCGCCATGCTCGATCACCAAGTCAGGTATTCCTAATCGCTTGACTTCAGCGGTATACTGATGATCTGCCATAAATTCGAGTACAGCACTTCCAAATCCACCCTGGATACAGCCGTCCTCAACTGTAATAATTTTTGTTTGGGTGGAAAAAATCTCGTGAAGTAACTTCTCGTCGAGAGGCTTTGCGAAACGCATGTCGTAATGCGCTACCAGGACACCTTGCTTTTCGAGTTTGGCACACACATCCACTGCGTAGTTCCCAATATGTCCCAGTGTTAGAATAGCCAAATCGCCGCCCGCTTTCAATTTTCTTCCCGTTCCAACTTCAATTTTTTCGAATGGAGTTCTCCAGTTCGGCATGACCCCCTGGCCACGAGGGTACCGGATTGAAAATGCTTTCTCTTTGCGTGGCAATTGAGCAGTATACATGAGATTGCGCAGCTCTGATTCATTCATTGGCGCAGAGACAATCATATTCGGGATACACCGAAAATAGGCTATATCATAGGCTCCATGATGCGTCGGCCCATCAGATCCGGCAAATCCTGCCCTATCAAGGCAGAAATTAACAGGTAAAGCCTGAATACAAACATCGTGAATGACCTGATCGTAAGCACGCTGCATAAACGAACTGTAGATGTTGCAGAAAGGAATTAGCCCTTGCGTAGCCAATCCGGCTGAAAAGGTAACTGCATGCTGCTCGGCAATGCCTACATCAAACGCTCGGTCCGGCATCTCTTTCATCATGATATTCATCGATGAACCAGAAGGCATGGCTGGAGTAATCCCAATAATCTTGTCGTTTTGCTTGGCCAATTCAACCAGGGTGTGACCAAATACATCCTGATACTTTGGCGCTTGCGGCTTGTCGTGAACTTTCTTGTGAATCTCCCCGGTAATCTTGTCGAACGTTCCTGGCGAATGCCAAGTCGTCTTATTCCCAGATTCCGAGGGTCCATACCCCTTGCCTTTGACAGTAACGCAATGAAGTATTTTTGGCCCTTTGATGTGCTTGAGGTCATTGAGAACAGCAACCAAGTGATCTACATCATGCCCATCAACAGGCCCAAAGTACCGGAGATTCAAAGATTCAAAGAGATTGCTTTGGCTTAATAAGGCAGACTTCAGTGCGGTGTCAACTTTTGAAACAATCTCCTGCGCATTCTTGCCGACTTTAGAAAGTTTACCCAGCAGATTCCAGACTTCATCTTTGAAGCGATTGTAGGTCTTGGAAGTGGTAATGTCCGTCAAGTAGTCTTTCAGCGCCCCAACGTTGGGATCAATCGACATACAATTGTCATTGAGAATAATGAGCAGATTTGTGTTGGATACGCCAGCATTATTTAATCCTTCGAAGGCAATTCCACCAGTGAGGGCTCCATCACCAATTACAGCCACATGCTGCTTGTCTTCAAGTCCTTTGTAATGAGAGGCAACCGCCATGCCAAGTGCTGCCGAAACAGATGTGGAAGAATGGCCCACGCCAAAGGCGTCGTATTCGCTTTCTGTACGTTTGGGGAAGCCCGAAATTCCCTTATAAAGCCTATTGGAGTGGAATGAGTCTCTACGACCTGTCAATATCTTATGCCCATAAGCCTGGTGCCCAACATCCCAAACAATCTGATCGTAAGGGGCACTAAACACATAGTGGAGGGCCACCGTTAGTTCGGTTACTCCAAGGCTGGCGCCAAAATGGCCACCATAGATAGAAACGTTGTCAATGATAAATTGCCTTAGCTCTTGGCACAATTGAACTAATTGTGCCTGATCCAGCCTTTTAAGGTCGGCAGGGCTGTCAATTTGAGCAAGAAGCTGGCCCGGAGTAATAAGCATAAATAAACTTGGCTATAGTTACTAAACAGCGATTTAAGGTAACTGTTTAGAGTGAATTTAGAGCCGAAATCTGAGCAAATCTACACATTTGAGTTGGCTGTGGATTTGTCTGGGTATTTGAATAATTTTGCCGCCCTATGACCGCTGAGAATTTCGAGATTAAGTTACCCCTCTTTGAAGGACCCTTTGATTTACTGCTGTTCTTCATTGAACGGGACGAACTGGATATCTACGACATTCCCATCGCCAAGATCACGAACGACTTTCTAGACTATCTGCACCACCTGGAGACACTAAATGTCGAACTCGCCAGTGAGTTCATTCTGGTAGCGGCGACACTCATGCGGATTAAGTCAAAGATGTTACTTCCGCGTCCGCAACTCGATGAGCAGGGAAATGAAATTGACCCGCGTGAAGAGCTGATCAAGCACCTGCTCGAATACAAGAAGTATAAGTCGGTGATTGATACCTTCCAGAAATTGGAAGAAACCGAGTTGCAAAAGGAGAAGCGCGGGAACATCCTTCGCGAACTAAAATCCCTTGCCGCGACGGTCAACGTGGAGGCAGAACTTCAGGAAGTGGACCTCTACAAGTTGATGCAGGTATTTGAAAAAGTGTCCAAACGCTTCGAGGAAGAGAAAAATCGGCCTGTCCACCAGGTTGTTCAATATCCGTATACCGTGGAGGGCCAGAAAGAATACATCCTTAACGAACTTACTCGCAAGCGAACGATTTCGTTTGCCGAGATGGTAGAAACCAATCCTACGCGGGTAGCGTTGATTTTCAACTTTCTCGCTATTCTGGAAATGTTGGCCATTGGCAACCTTGAAATCCAACTCGGTGAAGGATATAACAATTTTTGGATTACCCTTAAGGAACCTGTAGAAACCGCATCCTGATCCCTACATCAATAAATTGCCTCTCGCAAAACATCCAGCCAAATAGACCTGCTGAAGACTTATTTTTGAAGTCTATGAGAAACCGGTTGTTCTGGATCTTTGTCGCTTGCCCATGGCTGGTATTCGCCCAAGAGCCGTTGACGTTGGAGCAGGTGATCCAGCGCGGGCTAAAAAACAATTTTGACATTCAGATACAGAACTCAATAGTCGAAATCGCTAAGAATAACAATACTCCAGGGCAGGCTGGACGTTACCCCTCCATAAACCTCCTCCTTAACAGCACAAACTCAATCGTCAACCGGGTACCTGCCAACCCCTTTGCCGTTCCCGGTACAAGCATCTCCAACAGCATTCCCGGACAACTGGATATTGGATGGGTTCTTTTCAATGGATTCACTGTAAGCATTAACAAAAATCAGTTAGAGCGGCTACAAAATCAATCGGAAGGAAATGCATCCATCGTTGTCCAGAACACACTACAGAGTATCATCCTTGGCTACAGCCAGGTCCTCCTTGAAAAAGAACGTCTGGGGGTTCGCCGCAAACTTCTTGATTTGTCCAAGGCGCGTTATGAACAGGTAAAACTCAAGAAGAATGTCGGAAGCGCCATTACGTTTGATGTCCTTCAGGAAGAAAGCAACTTCCTTACTGATTCCGGAAACTATGTATTGCAGAGTCTCAATTACCGAAATGCCGTGCGAAACCTCAACGTGCTCATCAATGAGAAAGTGGAGAAAACGTATTCATTTCCGCAACCCCTGAAGTTTAAAGCACCCACCTTTGTCTATTCGGACCTGGAGGCCAAGATGACGAGCAACAACTTCACACTGAAGAACCAGTACATCACTCAGCGTATCCTCCATGGCAGCACCCAACTGGCCAACGCGGGTCTCTATCCTTCGTTCAGCCTCAACATGGGGGGGTCAGGCAGTCTTGACTGGCTGAACGCAAAATTTCGTCCGACTCAAAATGGCATCCCGGTGAAGAGCACGGTCGGATACCTGCTTGATGATCCGGCTCAACCGGTCATTAACACCACGTTTGCTCCTGAAAGCAGGACGGTAACTGGAAATTCCTATGGTGCGTATGCAAATTTTTCCATGCGATGGACACTATTCAACGGGAGCCAGATCAAGCGAAGTATTGAAAATGCAAAAACCCGCGAGCTCATTGGTCAACAGACTACAGACCAGCTTAAGTTATCGCTCCAGCGCGACCTTCAGATTGCATATGATTTGTTTGAACAACGCAAGCAAATCGTAGAGATCACGCAAATAAACCTACGCGCGACTGAACTCAATATCAGTCTTGCGGAAGAGCGTTACCGCGTAGGGTACATCAATGCCATTGACCTGCGCTTGATTCAACTTAACTACCTGAATGCTGCGTTGGCCAACCTGCAGGCCATTTACAACCTGATCGATGTCTACACTGATCTCATGAGCCTGACAGGAAGCATCATTGAAGAAGCAGAAAACTTCGGAAAGTAATCTGATCAGCTCACTGTCTTCGGCAGCTTGTTGACTTTAAAAAAATAAGTATCTTCAATCCTGGGGAAACCGGCTTTGTAACTCTTCGTTTCGCACAAACATGCTACCTATGAAATCCATTCCTATTCTTCTTTTCTCTTTTCTGGCCATGGGTTCTTTCGCTCAGCAGAAACCTACCTATCTCCTCCAGCCGGACCGCGTATTCGACGGCACAGAGATGCATGAAGGCTGGGTTGTGCTGGTTGAGGGGGACAAGATTGCGGCAGTGGGAACAAAAGAGTCCGTAAAGGCACCAAAGGAAGCACAAACAATGGCTATGCCGGGTGTGACACTTCTTCCTGGGCTCATTGAAGGACACTCCCACCTGTTACTCTATCCGTACAACATTACAGATTGGGATACCCAGGTTCTCAAGGAATCTGACTCCTATCGAACCGCACGTGCCACGGTTCATGCAAAAAATACCTTGATGGCCGGGTTCACCACGACCCGGGACCTTGGAACAGAAGGCGCGGGGTATTCCGATGTTGCCCTGAAGCGGGCTATTCAGGAGGGGATTATTCCCGGGCCGCGAATGATTGTAGCCGGACGTGCTATCGTCTCTACGGGCTCCTACGGGCCCAAAGGGTATGACACCGACATGGAGATCATGCTTGGCGCCGAGCCAGCTGATGGAAATGATCTTGTCCGCGTAGTACGCGATCAGATAGGCAAAGGTGCGGATTTCATAAAGGTGTATGCTGATTACCGATGGGGAACAAAAGGGGAAGATCAACCATCATTCACCCTGGATGAACTGAAATTGGTAAATGAAGTTACACGGAGCAGTGGTCGGTATCTCGTGTGCCATGCCAAGAGCAAAGAGGCGATGCGTCGCGCCATTCTCGCCGGGGCTGAAACCATTGAGCATGGGGATTTTATCGACGAAGAAATTGCTCAACTCATGAAAGAGCATAAGATCACCTTCTTTCCGACGGTTGCTGCAATTGACGCCATCAATCAATACCGGGGATGGAAAAAAGGAAAAGATGAAGAGCCTGCTGCCGTAAAGCAAAAGAAGAAAAGCCTTCGCATCGCCGTGAATGCCGGCGTGACAATTGGTTTGGGTGGCGACGTGGGTGTATTCCCACACGGAGAAAATGTCTATGAAATGGAGCTCATGATTGAGTATGGCGGCATGAAGCCCCTGGATGTTTTGCGCTCGGCAACTACAATCAATGCAAAAGCCGTACATATGGAGAATGAAATCGGGTCGATCCGGAATGGAATGAAGGCCGACCTCATGGCCGTTCGGGGCGACCCTTCCAAAAGTATTTCCGAACTCAGGAAAGTAACATTTGTTATGAAAGACGGGGTGATATACCGGCAGGAAAAATAGTAACTGGAACAATTGAATCGAAAAAGAGCCATTCAGTCAATCGCTGCCGGTATTGCCGGTTCAGCTCTGATACCGGAAATCGGCCACACCATGGATTCAAAAGTCGAACTCAATGAGAATATCAATCACTCGGTTTGTCAGTGGTGCTACAATGACATTCCACTTGAAAAACTTTGTGAAGCAGCTAAAGAGATCGGTATTGGTTCAATTGATTTATTGAATTCCGATCAGTGGGCCACAGCAGCGCGTTATCAACTTACGTGTGCTATGGCCTATGCAACACCCATCGGGCTCTCGCGGGGATTCAACGACGTAAGCCTGCACGATGCGTTGCTGAAGGATTACGCGCTCAACATTCCCAAAGCCGCTGATGCAGGCCTGAAGAATGTAATCTGCTTCAGTGGAAATGCGAAGGGATTAACTGCGACACATGGTCTTGAAAACTGTGCCCGGGGATTGGATCCGGTACTGAAAATTGCCGCTCGCCACGGCATAACGGTCTGCATGGAACTTCTCAACAGTAAAGTGGACCATACGGACTACCAATGTGATCATACCGAATGGGGAGTCGCGTTGTGCGAAAAGACAGGGTCTGAAAATTTCAAATTACTATACGATATCTACCATATGCAGATTATGGAAGGTGATGTTATTGCAACGCTTAGGAAGCATGCCAAATACATTGCCCACTACCATACCGGAGGTGTCCCGGGCCGCAATGAAATTGATGAGCGTCAGGAACTATTTTATCCCGCCATCATGCGGGCTATTGTGGAGACGGGATTCAAAGGGTATGTCGCCCAGGAGTTTATTCCCAGCAATCCGGATAAGATCGCCTCACTGCGGCAAGGAATTCAGATTTGTGATGTGTAGCGTTTATCGCTGAACAAGTTTAACACGAGCATCGTCAGAACGGATGTTCACCCGGGCATTGCCGCTAGCCAGAAGAAGACGGGTGCTGTTCTCTGATCGTTCAACTTGCGTAAAGTTCCCTTCCGTTGTTACACGGGAATCACCGTGGCGAATGTCAAACTTGCCTCCTCCTTGGGTAATCGTGAGGGCGACCAACCCATCTTGCGCGTTAATGAGATAGTCGCCTGAATTCGCCAACGACGTTTCAATGACCAGATCCCCATCATCCACGTCAGCGTTGATTGACGTAAAATTTGCGTTCTCGATGCGCACGTCGGCATCATCTGCATCGATTTCAAGCTTCCCTTTGCCTTCATCCATCACAATGTCACCGTCATCCATCCTGAATCGGAAATTATCTCCTGAGCAGCCGGTGAGTTCAACGTCCGCATCATCCAAATCCAGAGAAATAGCTCCATCCACATTCTTTATCTGGTAGTCACCATCATCACCTTTCACCAGGAGACTAGCTCCTTCCGGGGCCTCGATAGTAATCGTATATTTTTCATAATGGTAGCCTATCACTCCAACCACAGTTGAGTTGGATCGTTCGCGTATGCTCAGGTTTCCGTTTTCTTCAGCAATGTCAACTGCAAATTCTTCCTGTCCAAAAACAACCCCTTTGGTTGTGACCTGGTGATAAATCTTTACATGCGCCGTGCCACGGGAAGAACCCGTGATATACACCTTGGCATCTGAAGAGTTTAGTTTTATCGTGCCTTTGGGGCTCATGCTGTACTCCCTGTCCAGGTTGAAAATGCCATCCTTGGTTTGTGCCGAGACCGCAATCGTGATTAGAAAGAGAAGCGCAGCAAATATTGATTTCATAGTGATTGTGTGTTGTATAAGGCATTAGACGTCTCCATCCACCCAAAGGTTGCAAGTCGGAGAACGGCTTCACTAAATCTTTGAAATCAGCGAAACATACAGGTCAGTTAGTTTTCGTTCTGCCTTCCCGGCCATGTCAATAGTCTGCTTCAGGTTTGTCGGCTTTAGATCATCCGGATCGCAATCATCCGTCAGGACGGAGATTGCGCAACACGGTAATCCCATATGGCTTGCCACGATCACCTCGGGCACTGTACTCATTCCAACCGCATCCGCTCCAATCCGATGTAGAAACCTGTATTCCGCCCGGGTTTCCAGGTTAGGGCCCATTACGGCTACATAAACACCGACATTGAGCCGGATGCCTTTCTTTTTGGCAATATTCGTCAACTTCTTGTTGAGGGCTGGCGAGTAGGGCTGGCTCATGTCAGGAAACCGGGGGCCCAGCATTTCCACATTTTGGCCTCGAAGCGGATTGTCGTGCAATAGATTGATGTGATCATCAATCAGCATCAATTGTCCTTTCTTCCACTTCATGTTCATGTTTCCGGCCGCGTTCGAAATCAAAAGGTGTTCGACGCCCAGCATCTTCATTACACGAACCGGTAACGTAATTTGCTGCATGCTGTAGCCTTCGTAATAATGCAGGCGCCCCTGCATGGCCAGGACCTTCTTGCCTTTTATTGTTCCATAGATCAGTTTCCCTTTATGAAATTCAACTGTGGAAATTGGAAAGTGGGGAATCGAGTTGTAATTAATTACAATGGGATTGCGGATTTCTTTGACCAGCAGATTTCCGAGGCCTGTGCCGAGTATGATCCCAATTTCAGGCGCATCCACACCATGATCACGGATAAACTTGCTTGCTTCTTGAATCTGATCGATCATAGTTTATCTGATTTGTTGAGGCGTCAAACATAGCACTTTCAATTGGCCTGATTTCTCGAATGCAAAATTCCCCATCTCCTGACTATATTTGAAATACCCTAAATTCCAACACAATGAAACCGCTCCTGACGCTGCTGACGATCTTTTGCTTCACACTCATCTCCTTGGGACAAGAATTTAACAACCTGCCTGTCCTGACCCAGAAGCCTCCTCTGCATGGGCGTCACTGGATGGCCATAACGGGAAAACCGCTTGCGGCGTCTGCTGGCGCGGCAATCTTTACGAAAGGGGGAAATGCGGTCGACGCTGCGTGCGCGATGCTTGCCGCGACATGTACCATGTGGGATGTACTGAGCTGGGGCGGAGAAACGCAAGCCCTGATCTATAATCCAAAGACAAAAAAAGTTATTGCTATCAACGCGTTGGGAGTGGCTCCCACCGGTGCCACCCCGAGTTTCTTTAAGGGCAAAGGTTTCAAATATCCTCCAGCCCTTGGGCCACTTGCTGCCGTTACTCCGGGGACTCCCGGTGGCTTGATGACCATCCTGGCAGAATACGGCACAATGAGTCTCAAAGAGGTGCTGGCCCCTGCGATGCAGATGGCAGAAGGTTATCCTATCGAAGCACAGACAGCCAATTCAATAGAGCGGGGAAAAGCAGAGATAAAGAAATGGCCGTATTCATCAAAAGTCTTTTTAACACACCCTGGAGAAAAACGAGAAGCTCCAGATGCTGGTGAAATTTTTGTTCAGCAGAATCTTTTGGCATCTCTTCAGAAACTGGTTGATGCCGAACAACAAGCATTGAAAAAAGGGAAAAGTAGGAAGGAAGCTATCTATGCAGCCAATGACCGTTTTTATCGCGGAGATATCGCCAAAGAATATGCACGCGGATGTCAGGAACAAGGTGGGCTGATAACAGAGCAAGACCTTGCGAACTGGAAGGTGAAAATCGAAGAACCCCTCATGACCAACTACCGCGGCATTGAAGTTTACAAATTGCAGCAGTGGACCCAGGGACCCGCAATGCTTCAAACGCTAAATATCCTGGAAAACTTCGACTTGAAAAGTATGGGGTATAATTCAGCTCGTTATGTCCACACACTTTATCAGGCGATGAATCTGGCTTTTGCCGATCGTGACTTCTACTATGGCGATCCAGCATTTGCTCCTGAGGTACCAATCAAGGGGCTGATGTCAAAGGAGTACGCCAAGGAGCGCAGTAAGACCATCAATCCTGAAATGAACGACCCGAAAGCCGGTCCCGGTGATCCGTATCCCTTTGAAGGAAAACAGAATCCATATCTCGACGTCTTAAAATCATGGGGAAACACCCAGGCTTCCAATATGAATCCTTCCAATCCACTCGATCAAAAGTTTATCGAGTCATTCACGGCAGGTACTACTTCCGTGGAGACAACTGATAAAGAAGGCTGGGTAGTTTCCATAACGCCAAGCGGCGGCTGGGTTCCTTCTTGCATTGCCGGCAATACAGGAATGGGGATGAGTCAGCGCATGCAGTCTTTTGTACTGGACGCCAAGGAAAATCCGTTCAATGTCGTTGAGCCAGGTAAACGCCCACGTGTCACATTGACGCCCAGCATGGCACTGAAAGACGGCAAGCCCTTTCTCTCCTTTGCCAAACAAGCCGGTGACGAACAAGACCAACTTCTCCTTCAGTTCTTCTTGAATATGGTGGAATTCAACATGACCGTTCAGGAGTCATGTGAAGCACCTAGTTTCAAGACATTCCAAATGTATTCTTCCTTCGGCGATCATGAAAAAAGAATCGGTGCGCTTACGTTGAACAGCGCTATGCCCCCATGGGTTCGGAAAGAATTGTCACGCATGGGCTACAGGCTGTCGTATGAAGACCGAACAAGTGGACCGATCAATGCGATCTGGTTTGACTGGAAGCACGGATCGTTTTGGGGAGGTTCCAGCAATCATGGGGAGGATTATGGGCTAGGGTGGTGAGGGGGAATCCAAACTACTATGCGATTTGCACATAGCAGCCGCGGCTTGAATTTACTGAACAAGAGTTAATGGCATATCTAGAATACGTAATTCGCTGGACAAACGAGAACCCAGGATTTCTTTCACTCGTATTGTTCTCTTTGACAATACTAATTGCTTGGATAAGTGGGCTTTTTAGGTCTCTGACTAGAAAACCAAAGTTAAAAATTCGAGTTATTGACCAATGTACTTTTGGAACAACACTTGACCTAAAAAGAAAAGAAGGCGACTATCCAGTGACAAAGACTGCATTTGCGATATATTTAGAGATAACAAATGTGGGCAATGCTCCATCATCCATTGGTAAAATAGAATTGGGTTACATTAAGAGTGATTTTACGCCAAGGCTATTTTCAAAGAGAAATTGGATTCATGAGGTGATAGCAAAAGACGACTTTAGGATAACTTTCGGCGACAGTGGAAAAGTGAAAGTCTATCCATTTCTTAAGCAGAGAAACTCAATGTACCAAAACGACACAGACACCTTCCTGCCGATTGGGAAGACGGTTAATGGCATCGTTTATTTTGAGCAAGCGGAAGCTTACGGGAGTTGGATACCTCGTTGGAATAGAGGCGAAAAAACTACAAATCTCAAAATTAAGATAAAGGATTCCTTCGCTAACTCCCACACTAAGACATTTGATCTTTCATTAGTGGAGGCCGATACTGCTTTTAGATTTAATCCAACCTTTGGACAGACTGAAAAAGAATATTTCAGAGAGGCGGACGGAAAAAAGGAAAACAAAAATGAAGGCTAGAGAAAAATGAGCATAAATCCTAATTCAAAACAAATTAATTACGAAAAGAGGATAGTTGCATTCGTTGACATACTGGGCTTCAAACAAATAATAAAAGATTCAGAGACCAATAAAAATAAACTAAGAATTATCCATCAGGCATTAAATTTTCTGAAGAATCAAGAGAAGCCTGGGGTCTGGGGTCTGCAGTTAGCTGAAATGGAGGAAGATGCTCAAAAGCGTAGACTTACAGACTTTGACCTATCGAAACGAACTTCTTGCACTTGCTTTTCGGATTCAATAGTTATTTCAGTTCGAGCCGACGACAATAAAGTAAACGAAGTGACATCTACCATGATTGCTAATCTATCCTACATTGGGGCTAAACTGCTGACAGAAGGAATCTTATTGAGAGGAGCAATGACAATTGGTAAATTAATCCACACTGACAGTGGCATCATTATGGGGCAAGCTCTAATAGAAGCATATGAGTTAGAGACCAACGTGGCCAAACATGCTCGAATAGTAATTTCTAAAAAATTACTTGATCAATTAAATTACCCCATTACAACTAAACGGGATAGATATCCATACCATCAATATCTAAATCGCTTTGAAGATGGTTGTGTTGGTTTTCACCAGATGATTTATTTTCAGGTCTTGCAATCATGGACAGGAATGAAGAAAGGCAAATTGAAATCCGACTTGAAAAAAGTAAAGCAAACTATAATTCAGGGACTAGATTCCGCTTTTCAATTTCCAGATACCTACGATAAATTTAGGTGGTTAAAATTTGAGTACGATAAAATAATTATTTTGACTGATGGTGTAAAGCAAAAAATATATGAAATTAACGAGAACATAAGCGGACAAAATATTCACTACTCTTATACTGACAAGTTTTACCAGAAAAGAAGGACTAAGAGGCCGGTCGCTAAATAATGAACATCGCCCAAATAGAAGCCAACCTCCAGAAATTGACAAAGGCCTTTAAGAAGGACTCTTTCGTTTACGATCTGCTTTTGGCCTATGGCCAGCCGAAGGCATCCATTACCCGATTGCAGCAAGGCGGCTTAAACCTATCAAAAACAGCAGGTGAAATTGCGTGGAAGAAGAAACTGTTTTTTAAGGCGACGCAAAAAGTAGATGTACACGAACTGATCGAGGATCTGAAAACAGACGACAACGCCTTAAAACATGACCCCCGTTTTATTGTCGTAACGGACTATGAAACACTTTTGGCCATCGACCGCAAAACGCAGGATACCCTCGACATCCCTATCCTGGAGATAGCCAGGCACTTCGATTTCTTTTTGCCCTGGGCAGGGATGGAAAAGGCTCAACGCCAAAATGAAAACCCCGCTGATGTAAGAGCGGCGGAACGGATGGCGAAGCTCTATGACGAAATAAAAAAAGACAACCCTATTTCGGCAGGCTCAATAGGGATAGAAACGGATCAGGTACACAACCTCAATGTCTTTCTTTCCCGCTTACTGTTTTGCTTTTTCGCAGAAGACACCGGCATTTTCGAAAAAGATCAGTTCAGCAGTGGCATAGGCAGCCATACCCAGCCCGATGGTAGCGACCTGCATACCTACCTCGACAAATTATTTGAGGTCATGAACACCGAACCCGGCAAACGAAAAAACCTGCCCGCCTACCTCCAGGCATTTCCGTATGTGAACGGTGGCCTGTATAAAAACAAACACAAAGCACCCGTGTTCACCCGGCGAAGCCGGCAAGCCATCCTTGACAGCGGCAGATTGGATTGGAGCGCCATCAACCCGGATATTTTTGGCTCCATGATTCAGGCGGTGATTACCCCTGAGCACCGCGGTGGGTTGGGCATGCACTACACCAGCGTGCCCAACATCATGAAGGTGATTGAACCGCTATTTTTGACTGAACTTAAGGAAGAACTTGAATCCTCAACACCCAACGGACAGGCCAATACCAAAAAGCTGACTACCCTCCTCCACCGGATCCAGAACATCAAAATCTTCGACCCTGCCTGCGGTAGCGGCAACTTTCTGATCATTGCCTACAAAGAACTCCGCAGGCTGGAGATGAAAATCTTCAAGGCCATGAGCAGCCTAGCGCTATCCAACATTAGTCTAAGTAATTTTTACGGCATCGAGTTAGACGACTTCGCCCATGAAGTGGCCACCCTCTCCCTTTGGCTGGCCGAGCACCAGATGAACCAGGAGTTCTTTAAGGAGTTTGGAAGAACCAAAGCGGCATTGCCATTGAAAGAAGCCGGCAACATAGTACACGGCAACGCGACAAGAGTTGAATGGGAGAAGGTGTGTCCAAAAAAAGATGGTGCTGAAATCTATGTCTTAGGGAATCCCCCTTATTTGGGAGCTCATGTTCAATCTGAAAATCAAAAGGAGGATATGAAAATTGCTTTTCATGGTGAAGAATCATACAAAAAGCTAGACTATATAGCCTGTTGGATTATTAAAGGTGCCTCATACATACAAGGCATAAATTCTAAGTTAGCATTTGTCTCAACGAACTCTATTTGCCAAGGAGAGCAAGTTGGAATTTTATGGCCAAAAGTGTTTGAAAAAGATTTAGAGATTCCTTTTGCTTATCAATCTTTTAAATGGACTAATAATGCTAAGAATAAGGCAGCCGTTATTTGTATTATTATTTCATTGGGTACAAAACAAATTATAAAGAAAAAGCTTTTCTCAAGAAATACCTTTAAAGCTGTAGATAATATTTCACCATACCTTATTGACGGAGATAACACTATAATTTTTTCTAGAAATAAACCATTATGTCTGGTGCCAGTTATGGTTCGTGGTAGTAGTCCAGTTGATGGAGGTCACCTAATATTAAATGATGTTGAAAAGGGGCAATTACTTAGTGAGGATAAGAGTGCACAAGCATATTTAAAAAAGTTGATAGGAGCAGAGGAATTTGTGAATGGTAAAGTTAGATGGTGTCTGTGGATTTCAGATGAAAAATTTGTTGAGGCAACCAAAATACGTTTCATCGCAAATAGAATTGAAAAGGTTCGGGAATTTCGTTTAAAAAGCAAGAAGGAAGCGACTAGAGATTCTTCTAAAATTTCACACAAGTTTTTTGAAGTAAAACATCAAAAGACTAATTCAATTATTATTCCAAGAGTTACCTCAGAAAGACGAGAATATTTGCAATGTGGTTTTCTAGATGATAATACTGTTGTCCTTGACCGCGCTCAAGCTATTTATGATGCTCAACCTTTTATTTTTGGGATTTTATCTTCTAAAATGCATATGGCCTGGACAAATGTGGTTACAGGAAGGTTGAAAAGCGATATCAATTATTCCGTTTCATTATGTTATAATAATTTTCCTTTTCCTATCATTTCAGATTCACAAAAAAAAGAATTAGAAAAACACGTCTATCCAATATTAGAAGAACGAGAAAACCATTCCGAAAAAACCCTTGCCCAGCTCTACGACCCCGACAAAATGCCACCTGGTTTGCGAGAAGCACACCATCAAAACGACCTTGCCGTAGAGCGCTGTTACCGCAGCAAACCTTTTGAGAGTGATGAGGAGCGTCTGGAGTATTTGTTTACGTTGTATGAGCAGATGATCGCGGAGGAGAAAACGAAGGGGACGTTGTTTGAGGTGGAGGCAAAAGTTAAAAAGAAGAGGAAATAGCTACGTGGGGGCAAGTTGTCTCCAGGTATAAAAAAATAAAATAGGCACATCATAAAACTATTTGAAAGCAAAACAATCCGGTGGTATGGAACGAAAAGGAGTTGTCCGACAAAATCGGACAACTGAAAATGGAATCAAGAAAAAGTAGTTATGGCAAAAGAAAAGGGTAAGCAAAATATTATCATTTATAGTTCGGCTGATGGCAAAGCATCGGTATCGCTTTTTGCCAAAGATGGCATGGTTTGGATGAGCCAAACCCAGCTTGCCGAACTTTTTGTCACCTCGATACCAAACATCAGTATGCATATAGCTAACATACTGAAAGAAAAAGAGTTACAGCAACATTCAGTTATTAAGGAATACTTAACAACTGCTTCCGATGGCAAAGAATATAAAGTGACATTCTACTCCCTGGAAATGATTTTGGCTATTGGCTTTAGGGTACGCAGCAAAAGGGGGACTCAGTTTAGAATTTGGGCAAACCAAAACCTTAAAGAATACATGGTGAAGGGGTTTGTCATGGACGATGAACGACTCAAAAACCCGGATGGCAGACCCGACTATTTTGATGAATTGCTGGAGCGAATTCGTGATATACGGGCATCTGAAAAGAGGTTTTATCAAAAAGTACGTGACTTATTTGCCCTTAGCAGCGATTATGACAGTACCGATAAGGCTACTCAAATGTTCTTTGCTGAAACGCAAAATAAACTCCTCTTTGCGGTTGCCGGACAAACCGCTGCCGAAATTGTAGTTTCAAGGGCCAATACCAATCTGCCCAACATGGCTTTAACTTCCTGGAAAGGATCAATCATCAGAAAACAAGATGTTTTCACAGCTAAAAATTATTTGACTGCTGATGAAATTGATACGCTCAATCGCCTCGTGGTCATATTTCTGGAAACAGCCGAATTAAGAGCAAAAAACAGAATAGAAACTTCCATGTTGTTTTGGAAAGAAAACGTAGACAAAATACTCGACTTGAACGACAAAAGAATCCTTAAAGGAACAGGCACAGTTAGCAATGCACAAATGGAAGCGCAAGTGACTGCCTTGTATGAGCAATTTGACGCCAAGCGCAAAGTGCATGAAGCAAACACGGCAGACAAGCAAGATTTGGAAGGCCTTGAAAAGCAACTAAAAAACAGAAGGAATAAATAGCCATGCCAGACATCGTCCACGTAACCTACGCCCAAACCGGACAAAGCTCCAGAATAAACAGCTTGGGCATGCGCGAAATGCAGGAGAAAGCCTATCAGGCAAGAGATGCTCAATACTTGCTGTTGAAAGCTCCACCCGCTTCGGGCAAGTCAAGAGCCCTGATGTTTATCGCCCTGGACAAACTGGTGCACCAGGCATTGAAGAAAGTCATTGTTGCCGTTCCTGAAAAATCCATAGGCGGATCGTTTGCCAAAACCCGATTAAAAGACTTTGGCTTCTTCGCCAATTGGGAGCCCAACGATGAATACAACCTCTGCACCCCGGGAATGGACGGAAGCAAAAGCAAGGTGCAGGCCTTCAAGAACTTCCTCGCCAACGAAGAGAAAATATTGATATGCACGCATGCCACCCTTCGTTTCGCTTTTGAAGAGCTGGGAGAATCCCAATTCAATTCTATCCTTTTAGCCATCGATGAATTTCATCATGTCTCCGCAGATGCCGACAGTCGTCTGGGTGAATTGCTAAGGGCCATCATGCAAAAGTCAACTGCGCACATTGTCGCCATGACGGGTTCCTACTTCCGGGGTGACAGCGTGCCCGTATTGAAGCCGGAAGATGAGGCGAAGTTTACCAAGGTCACCTACAACTACTATGAACAACTGAACGGTTATACCTATTTGAAGTCGTTGGGTATTGGCTATCATTTTTATCAGGGCCGGTACACTTCAGCCATTCTTGAAATACTGGACACCAACAAAAAAACGATCCTTCACATCCCCAATGTAAATTCTGGTGAATCCACCAAAGACAAGCACAACGAAGTAGATACCATTCTGGATGCCCTGGGAGACATTACCAAGGTTGACCCCGCCACGGGAATCATTTATCTGAAAAGAAATACGGACGGCCGGATGCTAAAAATTGCCGATCTGGTGAATGACAACCCACGGGACCGTGAAAAGGTTGTGGGCTACCTGAGAGAAATCAAAACGGTTGACGACCTGGACTTGATCATTGCCCTGGGAATGGCAAAAGAAGGCTTCGACTGGCCCTTTTGTGAACATGCCTTGACCGTGGGCTACAGAGGGTCACTGACAGAGATTATTCAGATCATCGGCAGGGCCACGAGAGACAGCAACAACAAAACCCATGCACAGTTTACAAACCTCATTGCGCAACCGGATGCGGCGGATGATTTGGTAAAACTGTCGGTAAACAATATGCTGAAGGCCATCACCGCATCTTTATTGATGGAACAGGTATTGGCGCCGAACTTTAAGTTTAAGACTAAACTTTCCGACGATGACAAAGCGGAAGCAGGCGAAATAAAAATCAGGGGATTTAAAATGCCTTCCTCCAGGCGTGTCAAGGATATCATCGAATCAGATTTGAATGATTTGAAAGCAACGATCCTTCAAGATGATACCATGCTGAAAGCCATGCCGGGCAATATAGACCCCGAAGTGATCAACAAGGTTCTTATTCCTAAAATAATAAAAGTAAAATACCCCGAATTGTCCGATGAAGAGGTAGATGAAGTAAGACAATACGTTGTACTGGACTCGGCTGTAAAGTATGCTGAGATAAAGGAAGTGGGTGATAAGCGGTTTATTCGAATGGCCGGACAATTTGTAAACATCGATGATCTGCACATTGACCTGATCGACCGCATCAACCCGTTTCAAAAGGCGTTTGAAATTCTATCCAAATCCGTTACAACAAAAGTCTTGAAGGTAATTCAGGATGTCATTGCGGCCACCCGGATTCAAATGACGTTGGAGGAAGCCTTGCTACTCTGGCCCAAAATCAATGACTTCGTAAAAACATTCAAGAAAGAACCAGGCTTACAGTCATCCGATCCTCTGGAAAGAAGAATGGCAGAGGCGATTATCTTTCTAAAGGAGCAAAAGCGTAAAGCGCAAAATGGATAAGGAAAAGGAGCTTCGCGAAATATTTGAAAACGACCCGTTGGGTTTATTGGATGTCAAGCCTCCCAATTCGCCCGCCCGGAACGAGGAAGAACGGCTTCTTGCTTCGTTCCGCGAGATCATTGACTTCTACAAAAAGAATAACAGAGAGCCTGAACAAGGCGGTGGCATCCAGGAACATCAATTGTACACCCGGTTAAGGTCGTTGCGCGAAAATCCGGCCAAGGCGGAATTGCTCAAAATTCACGATGGGCTTGGCCTCTTGAACTACACAAAAAAGCAGGTCAAGTCCATGGACGACATCTTGAAAGATGACACACTCGGCTTACTGGATGATCATGCAGAAGGGCTTTATGACTTCCGGCATGTGCCAAAAGAGACCAATATGCCCGATTATGTCGCGCAAAGAAAACCCTGTCGGGATTTTTCTGTTTACGAACATAAATTCAAAGCGTGCCAGGCGGATCTGGCCAGAGGTAAAAGGAAGCTGTATCCCTTCAAAAATGAACAGCAAATTGGTGCCGGCTATTTCTTTGTGTTGAAAGGAGTTCTGCTGTACGTGGCGACTGTAGGCGAAAAGGAAACAGATACTAATGGGAAGGTCAACGCCAGATTGCGATGCATTTTTGAAAATGGGACCGAATCTGACATGCTCTTACGTTCGTTGGCTGCTGAACTATACAAGGACGGCAGACGCGTTACGGAACACGAAGACAAACTATTGGATAGTTTCAATAGTATAACGGATGACGACGAGGCGGCTGGCTACATCTATGTACTCAAATCTAAAAGTGAGAACGAGGAAATAAGGAACATCCAACATCTGTACAAAATCGGTTTCTCCAGAATTGAAATTGAAGAGAGGATAAGGAACGCAAGTCAGGAGCCAACCTATCTCATGGCAGACGTGAGAATCGTAATGGCCTACACATGTTACAACATGAACCCTCAAAAATTCGAATTGCTGATTCACACTTTTTTTGGAAGTGCTTGCTTGAATCTTGATGTTTTTGATGGGGCCGGCCAAAGACACACTCCAAGAGAATGGTTTATTGCTCCCTTGGATGTAATTGAGCAAGCCATTCATTTGATCATTTCTGGAGAGATTGTCAAGTACCGGTATGATTCAGCTGGCGAGCAGATCGTAACACGCTGAAAATTTTTCCGGCAACAGGGTTTTAGCAGAGCCATAGCCTCGACCAAATTTTGTAAGGATGGACTTCAGTCTATCCTTACTGTAAGCTCCCCCTTTTTAGGACAGGATCAATTTAGACAATTTCATTAATAATCGTCGTCATATCCGATGTGGGTTTGTGGGAAACTCGCTTCGATGTTTTCCATAAATCCACATTTAGCATGTCCACCGGACTGCGAC
>JANNAZ010000209.1:0-6587 GCA_031384895.1 Cyclobacteriaceae bacterium
GGGACCCGGTCAGAGAGTTGAAAATTCGTGTACAACTTCTCCTGATAGCTTTTGTGTCCTTGCATTAGCAAAAATAATCATCACAGCTTCCTAATTCTACATTCTACGTACCTTTATCTTAGTTGTGCAACAAGCACAATGTATTTGCGTCAAGCGGGGTTGACGTGTAATCCAACGTTTTCACATCTTTATTCCGTTTGGTGTCGGGGACAGGACGCGGTTTCGTAAGCGCACCACTGAAGAAACACTCACGTTGTGTGCCATTGCGTTGGACAGACCGATTATGGAATTAAAAGAAATAATTCAAAGACAAAGAGAAGCCTATTTGATGAATAGAATGTAAATCAACTTTGTCTTTTGACAATGTTCTATTCTTTGTATTTTTGAAAATGTTATAAAACCAAATCGATCATGCAAACATGGAAACGTTTTATCACCTTAAGTGTAATTGGACTAATGCTCACAGCGTGTTCAAACAGTCAATCGGATTCAACGGACTACATGACTCGCAAAGACTCGACTAAAGAGACATTTTCCATTAACACATTGGTAGAAGAATTAAAACAGCCTCCGGATTCAGTTATTGCTCAATTAAATAGGCAACATCACAGTTTGAAAGTGCTTGAAAGACGGACTGTACCTGGCGCATTTTCACCTCCAAGAATGAGGTATTACTCGGAGCATGCGGTGACATTAGATAAGCTGCCAACAATTAATCCTGGACCTGGCGAATACGTTCATGTTATGGAAGGACAGCGAAATGGTTATAACAACTTAACAATTGGTATCACGGAGACATTCCCCGGAGGAGCCCCTCCAATGCATTCTCATGAAGGCGAGGAGTCACATGTCTTACTTGAGGGAGATATTGTTTATGCGCTTGGAGATACCCTCTTCACAATAAAAGGCCCCTATGTTGTTAACATACCAGCAGGAGTTCCTCATGCATTTAAGAATATAGGTAGTAAGACAGCCAACCTTGTAGTTATATTTCCCACTAACATATGGAAATACGATGTATTGGATTTTTTTCCTTTTGAAGGTAAGGAGTTCCCCTCTGACAAATTTGACAAACTGAAGAAAAAATAGTTTCAAAAATGTAGGCGGACTAAGCCGTTGGTGTTCCGATGCCTCATCGTGCCACCAATAACCAACCTGTGTTTTGTTGTTGACCCCGAAACTGGATAATTCAAAAAGTTGATTACGGGTGACGGCCAATTTCTTAATTTTGCCCGAATGACCAAAACCACCACCATCGATCCCCCCGTCAAAGCCAAGCCTTTCGTCAACATGGATGTGCTGGCGGCGCTGCACCCAGAGCTGATGAACGAGTCTTTTGTTTATGTACACTGCCATTTCAACAACCAGTGGCAGGATATGCTGGTTCGTATCTGGAGGACTACCTTTCTTGTGGACCGAAGTTCACCTTCCAAATCTGAATTGATACACGCTGAAAATATATCTTATGCACCCCAATGGACTTTAATACCGGACTCCCAGCCATTCACGTTTCTGCTCATCTTTTCCGGGTTGCCAAAGTCATGCAATGCGTTTGACCTGATTGAGCAAATTTCCGAGCCGGGAGGCTTTCATGTGCCCGGAATTGCCCGAAATGAGACGGATGTGTATCATGTGGATTTGGTGTAGGCGTTAATGTGAGGAGAATACCCAACACCTAACACCTAATCAACGCACAATAAAAGTTTGCCGAATGCGTCCATCCTCTAGTATACTTGCACTCCCGTTCCTATGAGCAAATCCAAAGTCACTATAGCCCAGGTCTTTAAGACCATTATCTGGCCCCGTCGCAACATTTTGTTTGTAGGGCTTATCCTGATCATCATCAGCCGCCTGTCGGGATTGGTCTTCCCGGGCGCCACGCAATACCTTATGGACGATGTCATCGCCAAGGGGGACATCGAGATGCTCAAGTTGGTCTTGCTGGCCGTCGCCGGATCCATTGTGGTGCAATCGGTCACCTCCTACGCCCTGACGCAGATCCTTAGTGTCGAGGCCCAGCGGTTGATTTCCATTCTTCGCTCCAAGGTTCAGAAGCAGGTACTTCGCCTCCCCATCCGATTCTTTGATAACAACAAGTCGGGAGCGCTCGTCAGCCGGATTATGAATGATGTGGAAGGCGTCCGGAACCTGGTAGGAACCGGCTTGGTGCAGCTGGTCGGCGGCGTCCTAACTTCGGTGATCTGCCTGTTCTTGATGATCCGGATCAGCCCCATGATGACACTATACGTCCTTGTGCCGGTCATTATCTTTGGACTTATCTCCCTTAAAGCATTTGCCAAGATTCGCCCGATTTTCCGCGAACGCGGAAAGATCACGGCGGACGTCACAGGTCGCTTGACGGAAACCCTGAACGGTGTTCGCGTAATCAAAGGCTTCAACGCCGAAAGCCAGGAGATCAAATCCTTTGAGGCAGGCGTAGAGAAACTCTTTCTGAACGTTAAAGCCAGCTTGACATCAACCAGTATCATCACCAGTTCGGCAACATTTTTACTTGGACTGGCTTCCACCGGAATCCTTGGCATGGGCGGATACATGATCATCAACCACCAGCTTACGTTTGGTGAGCTTCTCTCCTTTACGCTATTCCTTGGTTTCATGATTGCGCCCATCGTTCAAATGAGCAACATCGGAAGTCAGCTCACGGAGGCTTTTGCTGGCTTGGATCGGACAGAGGAGTTGATGAATATGACGCCTGAAGACGATGGTACCGTACGCACGATCAAGATTGATGCGATACGAGGCGATATTGCCTTTGAGGATGTTTCCTTTGGGTATGAAGAAGGTAAGGATGTCATTCGGAATGTCTCCTTCCTGGCTCCTTCCGGTTCGGTGACCGCCCTGGTCGGCACATCGGGTTCGGGAAAGACCACCATCGCAGGACTGGCAGCTTCCTTCCTCAATCCGCAAGCTGGGAAAGTTACTGTGGACGGGATAGATCTCGGGCAGATTTCACTTGACAGCTACCGTAGTCAGTTGGGCGTTGTCCTTCAGGATGATTTCCTGTTTGAAGGTACAATTCGTGAGAATATCATGTTCCCTCGCCCCAAGGCAACAGAGGAGCAAGTGCAGCAAGCAGTGAAAGCAGCCCATGTGCACGAATTTACTAACCGCTTTGAGCTGGGTCTGGAGACCGTGATCGGCGAGCGGGGCGTAAAGCTCTCCGGAGGACAAAGGCAGCGTATCGCCATTGCAAGGGCTGTGTTGGCAAATCCCCGGATTCTGGTCCTTGATGAGGCCACCTCCAACCTTGATACGGAAAGCGAGTCATTCATTCAAGAAAGTCTCCGAAGCCTGATGCAGGGGCGGACAACATTCGTCATTGCTCACCGGTTAAGCACGATCCGCCAGGCCAACCAGATTTTGGTTGTCGAAGGAGGCAAGATTGTAGAATGGGGCACACACGATGAGTTGATTGGGACCAAGGGCAGGTATTTTGAGTTATTCACCTACCAGGCACGTATTTAAAAAAAATCTTGTGATAACCTTTCGGAGGTAGTTCAGGCTTGCTAAATTAACCTCACAATCACCAACCACCGCTCTATGAATTTTTCCGAATTGATGAATCTCTTCCGTCAAGGAAAGGGGACAGCCAAAAGCCACATGAAGAACCTGATTGAAATGGCCGCTGTAGATGGTCATTTCGCCGATGTCGAACTCACCCTTCTGAAGTCAATTGCCAAGCGCAACAACATCTCCGAATCCCAATTAGCAGAGATCAGAAAGAATCCCTCCGGCGTCACTTTCGAAGTCCCTGCAGACCAGAAGGAAAAATTCTCGCAACTCTACGACCTGGTCCACATGATGGCCGCCGATGCTTCAGTCCATGATGAAGAGCGCAAGCTCTCCAATCTGTTTGCGATCAAGTTCGGGTACCCAAAAGAAAAGGTAGCGGAAATGGTTAGTTTGATTCACGCAAACATCAAAAACGATCAGACACCGGAAGAGACCATGAAACGGGTCGACTTGCTGATCCGGTAGCGCCGATCTCCCCATCATCTTGTAATTTGCGTCCATGTCCATGGACCTCCCTGTTCTTGAAGTCATCCCACTTCTGAAGGAAAAACTTCGCGCTCACCCGGTGGTGATTCTCCAGGCTCCACCCGGGGCTGGTAAGTCGACCGTTTTGCCGTTGCAACTCCTGGATGAGCCCTGGCTCGATGGACGCAAGATGATCATGATGGAACCGCGCCGACTGGCAACGAAAGCCGTTGCGGAGCGAATGGCGCAGCTGCGAAATGAGAAAGTGGGCGAGACCATCGGCTACCGGATACGGTTTGAGTCACGTGTTGGGCTGACTACGCGGATAGAAGTAGTGACCGAAGGCATACTCACTCGCAGAATACAGACCGACAGCAACCTCGAAGATGTGGGGCTACTGATCTTCGATGAATTTCATGAACGCAGCCTGCAGGCGGATTTGGCGCTGGCTCTAAGTCTGCAGGTTCAGGCTATCCTTCGCCCTGATTTGCGCATCCTCATCATGTCAGCGACCCTTGACACAGCGGCGCTTTCCACAATCCTTGGCGGTGCACCGGTAATCACTTCTCAAGGAAGGCAATACCCAGTCAAGACAGTTTATAGCGTGCAAGATTCTGACAAGCCAGTTGGTGTCCGTATGGCTATTGCTATTCGGAAAGCCATTCGGGAAGAAGAAGGGGATATCCTAGCCTTCCTTCCGGGTGCTGGCGAGATCAATCAGACTATGAAAAACCTGGAAGAAGATTCCATTTCTGCTGTGGTAGTCCCGTTGTTTGGTGACCTCCCTTTCCGCGAGCAGCAAGAGGCAATCCTTCCACGCACCGATGGACGAAGAAAGATCGTTCTGGCTACATCCATCGCAGAGACATCGTTGACGATAGAAGGGATTCGTGTGGTTATTGACGGCGGCCTGGCACGCGTTCCCCGGTTCGACCCCCGAAGTGGGCTGACACGATTGGATACCATCCGCGTAACCAATGATGCAGCAGATCAGCGCGCCGGTAGAGCTGGACGTCTCGGGCCGGGTGTTTGTTTTCGACTTTGGACAGAAGCCACTCAACGAAACCTGATTCTGCAACGCAAACCGGAAATACTTGAAGCCGACCTTGCACCTTTGGTTCTCGAGTTGCGGCAGTGGGGAACAACGAATCCGTCAGATTTGCAATGGATGACGCCTCCGCCGGCGGGAGCGATTAGTCAGGCAGTCACCCTGCTGCTGCAGCTCGATGCCATTGATGAAGTAGGGATTACTTCCCGCGGAAAAGAGATGGTTCGCCTCCCCACACACCCGCGAATCGCGCATATGTTGAGCTTGGCAAGCCATGAGGTCTCAAGCAAAGCCTTGGCTTCTGATGTTGCCGCCGTCCTTGAAGAGCGAGATCCACTTGGTAAAGAAGCGGGTGCGGACCTTACGCTCCGGGTAGAAGCACTCCGGCGTTGGCGGTCCGGTGAGCGGGTTGCAGCGGAGCGATCCAGTCTGGAGCGGATCGAGCGATTGGCAAGCAGTTGGAGGCGATTTTTGAAAGTCGACGCGGACAACGCCTTGCCCTCTGATTTTGAAATAGGAAGACTACTTCTCGCCGCTTACCCGGAGCGTGTGGCGCGGCAGAACAACAAGCAGAGCGAGCAGTACACGCTCACCAATGGGTTTGTAGTCAAACTCCCTCCGCATGATCCGCTGATCTACCAGCCGTGGCTATGTGCGGCTCAATTAGATTCAGGCAAAGGGGAAGGAAGGATTTTTCTTGCTGCTCCCGTCCATGAGAACGACCTGGATATGTTGGCCAAGGAACAGACTAATTTCGGATGGGATACTGCAGGTGGTCGCGTGACCGGGACAACTGAGCGTAGAATAGGGAACGTTGCCCTCCGTAGTAAGCCACTTTCGGTCATCCCTGACGAGGAGGCTGTTCGTGTCATTTGCAGCCAGGTGGTTGAGTCCGGATTGAAGCTTCTGGGCTGGGGGGAAAGTGAGGAGGAAATGCAGACTCGGATTCTCTGTCTGCGTGCCTGGCGATCCGATGAAGGATGGCCTGATGTCCGTACCGAACAGTTGGTCGGTACCGCAGACGAATGGTTGTCGCCCTACCTTGTGGGGATTCGCAAAGAGAATGAGTTAAAGCGATTGGATAAGGTCGCCATACTTCGGGGTTTACTTTCGTGGGAGATGCAGAAGAAACTGGACACGCTGGCTCCGACGCGTATCGAAGTACCTACGGGTTCAATGATTCAGGTTCATTATTTCGCAGATGGGGCGACACCAGTCCTGGAGGTGCGACTCCAAGAGATGTTTGGCCTGCTAGACACTCCAACAGTCAATGAGGGGAAATCTAAAGTTATTCTTCATTTGTTATCGCCAGGCTATAAGCCGGTGCAGGTGACGCAGGATTTGAGGAGTTTCTGGCAGAGTGCCTATCATGAAGTGCGGTCCGAGCTCCGCCGCCGGTATCCCAAGCATTCCTGGCCCGATGATCCGCTTACGGCGACACCTGTGAGGGGAGCGCGCAAGAGAACAACCTAGGCCAATTGATCCAGGTACGATTGGATATACTGTGCTAACTGCTTTCGTTTGTATTGCATGATGAACC
>JANNAZ010000219.1:0-13712 GCA_031384895.1 Cyclobacteriaceae bacterium
GAAATCCATCATGAGGCCTTTCATGTGCTGTGGGTTTAGGTAGAATAAGGTATTGAAGAAACAGAAAAAAATTAGAAAATGGAAACTGATTTGAGTTGCGGTACGGTATCAGTGGGACTTTCTAATACAATTTCACGCAAAGTCGCGAAGAGCTTACCAACAAGTTATTTTCCCTGCTTAACAATCCGTTTGAGCTCCTCCACCCAATTAATGATTACCTCAAAATGCTGAATTCGCTCATTAAGTTTTACAGGCTTCAGTACTAAAAGTCTTTTACCATCCCTAGAGATATCAAACGACTTGTCAATCACATCCACGTATGGAGCAGAAAATAGAAGTTGCGGAGGACTGAATGAGACCAAGCCCACGGTTGATAGCTTTACAGAATAAAAGGACTCCAGTGCAGAACCACCCCTATAGAATATCTTTTGACCATCCGGCGACCAAATCGCATCAAGTGCAGCACCATTGGAGATTTGCCACCTTTCACCGGTTGGTGGGAAAGGTTCCACATACGTTTCGTTATCTCCGGTGAAATCTGAATAATAGCAAACAAATTTTCCATTGGGTGAAATCCTGGGTTGGGCGTCATTGTTGATAGTGTTATGCCAGGGAGAAGTGATGGTCTTGTCTTGCAGAGAAAAGAGAAATGTATTGTTGCCTTCTCCGGAAACATCCTGGTAGAATGTCAGCCACTTACCATCGGCTGACCAAGTGCCTGGGCGCTTCCTGCTTCCGGAAGTAGTTAGTTGCTCTCTCTTGGTTGTGGAATTCAAACTTTGCCCATAGATTTCCCATTTACCATCAACGAGTGAACTGTAGGTTACCCATTGACCATCAGGGCTCCATACGGGGTATTGGTTTACTCCCTCTTCTGTCAGCTTGTGCTTCTGCTGCGTAGCCAAATCAAATATCCAAATGTCAGAGGCGTGATCATTCATGCCATAAGCCAACTTGGTACCATCTGGTGATATCGAAAATGGCCCATAGAAATCACCGGGAAGATCTAGCGAATCGATCTCCAACCCAGTTTCGGTTACCCATACAAACTTATCCTTTTCATTTGAAGTGGCGCTTGAATAGATCAATGTTCCATTGGCCGATACATCATATTGGGCATCAGCCCCATTCCCAAACGTAATCAGTTTTGTAACTACAACAACAGGTGTACCGGTTACCTGGAGGTTCTTCTTGTCGAATGGTACGGCCAGCAACTTACCTTGGGAGGCAAATAATAAGTATCCCGGTTCGATATACTTGGGTGTCGAGCCAATATTGGGTATGATAACTTTGATAAAGTCGTTAGTAGGTGAAATTACAATACCATTATTGTATTCGTCGGAACCAAGAACTAAATCAGTACCATGAATGGGAGAAGGACTTTTGACAGGAGTTTTAATGGGAAGGGCCGGCCCCCCTGCGGCACTCACTTTGGACAGCTTCGATCCTAAGGCGTTGCTAAAAATAATGGTGTCCTGGTTGGTCCAAAATACCCCCCATGTTATTCCTACTTTATCAACAAGCTTGATGGGTTGACTGTTTTGTACTGATGTAGTATAAATTGATCCCGCATGAGAATAGCCGACCTTACTCGCATCGGGAGAAAAAAACGGGCTTATTCCGTCTTCCGTTCCTGCAAGCTCGGTTGAGTGTGATTCACCAAGATTTCGAACGAGTAACCGCTTGCCTGCCTGGAGGGTACCGTATACAATTTTTGATCCATCAGAGGAAATTGCAACTTCGCGGGCTTCATGTTCGAGCATCACGCTAAGCCTGAGCGTTTGAGGAGCTGGGGTAAACTCGCTACCGCCGGGATCGATGATGCTCAGGGATAGAATGGCGATCAGCAAGAGGAGAATGTAGACATTCCCGGTTAGCGGCTTTCTTTGGTAACCGGAGAATGGATTCTCCGTTGCAGCCGAAGTCCCATAGCGCACAAAACCGCTGGGACTTCTTTCAAACATCCAGGCCAGAACCATAGCGATGGGGAAAATCATCAGTAGAAGGCTGGTGACAAAACTTTTGAGATTTTCTGGAATGACCTGGAAATCAACGGCGAGATCATCAAGCTTCACGATAAGCAGACTCAAGGCAATATAGGCCAGGGCAGCTGGGACAATATTGCGACGCCGGATTTCGTTGACGAAGTTAATCTTCGGTTTATCCGATCTGGTTTTCTCTTGGATCTGCTCTGTTCCATCTTTGTGTTTCAGCGCGGCCAGGGTTTCCTTGATTGCGTTGGCAACTTTGTTGACATTATCGCGATAGAATACCTGTCGGGTATCCTTTATCAGATTATCATCCTTTGCCCGCAACGGGCGGTTGACGCCGGGCTCTTTGTAAATGAATTCGATCGCACGGAGTGTCCCGCCAGTTTCCTTCTCAAACAACGCCTGATCCTGTACATCAAGTTGGTGAATGCGTATGGGCAAAATACGGCTTGCCACATTTCCAGTCGACAGTTTCACATTCAGGCCAAATTGATCCGCTGTTGCCAGGTTTCGAAAAGCAATAAGCTCGTCATTCCAGGCAAAACTTTTTGGATCGCAGTATGTCTGGGAAAGGATGGCGATGAAAATGGGACACTTCAGTTTTCCTTCCAGACTCTTGTCGACGTTATGGGTTTCTAACAACCCATCATGGGGGTTTTCGTCGAAGTAGATAGAGATGTCTTCTTTGAACGTAGCCTCTAGTTCCTTTCTCAGGTTGGCCACAAACTCCGTAACCCAACCGTCGTATTTATTATCCTTTTGGCGGTAGGAGATAAAGATGTCGTATTCGAAGCCAGGGATCAGTGAGGGCATCATCAAATATAGCAACTCACGGCCCTTCCATGAAATCTACTGACTACCTTCACACCCATGAGTTCGCCGGTCTTTACTTCTCGAATGACTGCCATCCTCACGCTGCTGGGTGTGGCCATCGGTTTGGGCAATGTCTGGCGCTTTCCCTACATGATGGGTCGTTACGGCGGAAGCGCATTTCTTGTCGTGTACTTGCTTTTCACACTCTTCTTCGCCTTTCCGGCCCTGATGGCTGAGATGGCCCTTGGGCGCAGAAGCGGCAATGGCACCGTGGATGCGTTCCGCATGACGTTTGGAAAAATTGCGGGTGGGATGGTTGGATATCTGTTGCTGTTTGTCATCACCGTGGCGGGGGCCTACTATTCCGTCGTCGTGGGAAATGTTGTATTTACTACCGGGTTCTCTGTGACTGCCGGATTCACGACTGAAACGACGCCTGCATATGTTCAACTATTGTCAAATGGCTGGTTGCAGTATGGAGTAACCGGCCTCACCATTCTGATCTCCATTTATGTAATCAATCGTGGGTTGGTCAACGGGATTGAGCGGCTGAGTCGGTTTGTGATGCCGTTGTTTTTTCTGGCGTTGATTTATATGATCGTGCGCGCCTGGATGATGCCGGGTGCACTGGAGAAGGCCGTTGAATTCCTGCGTCCCGATTGGAGTGCGCTTCATGCACCTGAACTATTCGCCGCGCTCGGTCAAGCCTTCTTTTCTGTTGGACTTGGCGGAACATTTGTCGTGGTGTATGCCGGCTTTCTCAGAAAGGATGAAAATATTCCGAAGGTGGCCCTGGCTACGGGTCTTGGAGACGCTGGCGCTTCACTCTTGTTCAGCCTCTTCCTGGTACCATCCGTGCTTGTACTTGGCCTTCCAATGGACTCAGGACCGAGTTTGATTTTTGATACGTTCCCTCGCTTGTTTTCTGAAATGCCAGGCGGCCGTTTTGTTGGATCCTTGTTTCTCTTATCCATCTCCATTGTTGCCTTCCTCTCACTGGTGGCTGCTTACCAGGTGCCATTTACAAGCTTGCAGTTTGAGCGCCCAACAACCAGCCGCAAGAAGATATTGTTTGTCATAGGAGGGATTCAATTGCTGCTGGCTCTGCCATGCGCACTTTTTCCCGAAATCATCGGAACGTTGGACCTGATCTTTGGCTCGGGCATGCAGGTACTGGGCAGCGCCCTTTGTATCCTGGGTTTGACCTGGGGGCTTTCACGAACCGATGTCTTTCAGGATATGCTTGGTGTACGGATCCCTGGCAAAGTGCACCAGGTAGTTTTTTTCTGGATTCAGTGGTTCATACCGCTTGCCCTTCTCGCCGTCCTTGTAAACTATATTCTTGATATCGGATTCTAGAAAATTGTATCTTTCATTAACGTTTATTCCCATGAAAAAGACAACAGATAATATCGAGTTGAACGCCGTCGAGGACCACGACGGTATCCTGACCATTCGCGGCGGTGGTGGTAAGAGGGACTGGAATGGCATCCATTACAAGCAGGGGATGTCGGCCAAGAATGTGGGGTCTACCAAACTTTCGTGCAATGTGGCCACGATTCCTCCCGGAGGCGTAGCCTATGCGCATATCCATGATGGATTTGAGCTTATGCTGTATATCCTGGAAGGAAATGTCAGGCATGAATTCGGTGACCATCTCAAGAAAGTGCTTGAGAACAAGGCCGGAGATTTCATTTACATCAAGTCTGGCGTGCCCCATGAAGTGTTTAACATGAGCAAGACCGAACCCGTGGTAGCTTTTGTCGCACGATCCAGCGCCAACGAATGGGACAACATTGTTCCCTATGACAGAGAAAAAGGAATTGTGATCAAGGAGTAGATTGGCTGTTCGCTATTTGCTGTTGGCTCTTGGCCAGAATCAAAATAAGTCACTACATCATCAAATCACTACATAACCAAATCACCAAATGAGCCAGGACAAAGGAATCGAAGCCCTCAACCAGGACTTTAAAAAGTACGAGCAAGTCCAGAAGGACCAGGCATACCATCTTTCAGAAAAAGAAGGAGCGGACCAGTTTGACGAGGAGTACCAGATCAAGACCTGCGACATGGGTTTGTATTTTAATGGAGGGGAGGCGGGGAGGAAGGAGTTTTCGCGGCAGCTTGGCGAGGCGATGCGAGGAATTGGATTTGCTATTCTGACCAATCACGGCGTGGACCCGACACTCTATGACGAGGCTGAAAAGAAAACGGCGGAGGTGTTTGAGACTACTACACGCGAAGAGCGGATGAAGTATCACGCGGCTCGCTTTGGCTCTGTCAATCAGGGATATTTTCCCATCAAGGAGACAACGATCATCCATCCTGACCTGGTGGAAGGCTGGGTGTTTTGCAGGAGGGCGTTTGATTTGGATGGAAAGGCTAGCTATAAAGAATCTGACTATTGGCCACGACCGGGATACGAGCCATTTTTTCGGAAGCTGGTTATTGAGCATGAAAAACTGATTCTGCCCATCATGCAAAGTATTCTGACCAACCTGGGTGTTGATCCGCATTTGTACGACAAGAAATTCACGAAGACGAACTTTGGTTTTCGCCTGAACTACTACCCGCCGCTTTCGGAAGCAGATGAGATCAGTGGTGGAGGCCGGATGTTGGGGCATGAGGATGTTGATTTTTTCACGATCCTTCCGGCGCAATCGGTAGATGGCCTGCAAGTATTGAACCATGAAAACGGAAAGTGGATTCGACTGCAGGCACCGAAGGGTAGCATTGTGCTAAATACGGGCGACTACATGCAGCGTATTACGAATGACGTTTTACCTTCCACTACCCACCGGGTGAGCAAACCAAAGAGCAAGTCGATGTATGGCAAGCCCCGGATCAGTTTTCCACTGGCTGTGTACGTGTGGGAAGATGAAATTCTCGAGGTGCTCCCCAATACTGGGACACCGAAGTATACCTCCATTCGTGCGGAGGAGTTCCACACGAAGATTACGAGCAAGTATTACGGGGATGATTATGCGAAGACATCAAAACCGAAATAAACCAAGGCTTATGAAAAATGTTGTCATTATCCTTTTCTGCCTCTTGCTTGCACCGGCCTTGGCGCAAACCATTCCGCCTACCGAGGATCAAATTAAAATTGCCGTCCTCGCCGCCCCTGCCGAACTTCGCGATGGCGCCATGGTATACGGGTACAATGAAAAAGGAGAGTTGGCTGTTCTTCGAAAAGGCTCCAATCAACTCATCTGCCTTGGCGACGACCCAAAATTGAAGGGCATCAATGTATCTGCCTATCACGCCGACCTGGAACCGTTTATGGTGCGTGGTCGTGCACTAAAATCTGAAGGAAAAACCTTTCAGGAGATCTTTGATATCCGCGAGGCCGAATCAAAGGCGGGGAAACTGCAGATGCCAAAGCAGCCTTCAACGTTGTACGTGTACACCGCAGACTCATGGGATGCGGCAGCAGGCCCTGCCAATGGATACCTGCGTTATGTCATATACATCGCCTACGCGACGAGCGAAAGCACGGGTCTTCCATTGAAGCCTACTTTCCCCGGGCAACCCTGGATCATGGACCCCGGAACCCATCGCGCCCATATCATGATCAGCCCTGCACCCCCGGCAAAACCCAACTGAGCAATGCGACTCATCCTCCTTGCCTTAGCTCAGGCAATTGTACTATTCGCAGCAGCCCAGAAAAAGCCAACCTATCCCGATGGCCTCTATGCGGAAGTGACAACGAGTAAGGGGCTTATTGTCTTACAACTGGAGTTCGAGAAAACGCCGTTGACGGTCTCAAATTTCGTTGGTCTGGCTGAAGGCACGATTGAGAACCCGCTTGGACCAGGCGTTCCCTTTTTCAATGGAACAAGGTGGTACCGTGTCGTTCCAGGACACGTGATTCAATGTGGTGGTCCGGGTAACGGTTCTGATGCTGACGTGGCATATACATTTCCCAATGAGATTTACCTACCCGAATTGAACCACGGCCGGGCGGGGATGGTTAACATGGCCAACAGCGGCCCCCATACAAACAGCAGTCATTGGTGCATTACCCTCGGTGACCGATCCTACCTGGATGGGGATTATACTGTGTTTGGCCATGTAGTGAAGGGACTTGAAGTCACAACGACCATTGGTCAGGAGGATATTATCAAGACTATAAAAATTGTGCGGGTTGGCAAGGCGGCCAATAGTTTCCATCCGACTACTGAATCGTTCAACACGATGGTAGCGGCAGCGACAATCCGGATAAAGGATCAGGAAGCGAACAAGAAAACAGAAGATGAGAAGTACATTCAATCCACCTGGCCTGAAGCAAAGAATTTTCTCCGTTATGTAGTATTGACCGAGGGCGAAGGCCAGCGCCTGACGATTGGCACAAAAGTGAAAATGCGATACAAAGCTCAGTTCGTCCGGGGTGAATCATTCATCAGTACGGCGGATGTCGGGAAGCCCTGGTTTGGTAATACGCCGGAGATATTCGATTACGAAATGGGTGTTACGAAAATCAATCCGGGTTTTGATGCAGGCGTTGCCCAAATGCGAAAAGGGGAGAAGCGGGTGTTGATTATTCCCGCAGAGCAAGCGTATGGTCCAGGTGGGTATTATCCTCCCGAACGGAAAGGAGAAAAGCGGTTTCATGTGTCGCCGAATCAGACGATCGTGTATGAAGTCGAATTAGTAGATGTGTTGAAATAACTTTCAAGTTTCCAACGTCTAGTCACTAATTCACCTCCAGTTCATCTTTTGCCGGAAACTTTGGAAATGGCGCATGCGGCTCAGCCTGGTACCAAAAGGCCACCGATGCGATGTCCGATTGCTGTGGGAGATATCTCCCATCGTGGCGCCAGCCCAGGTCCTGGATAGTTACTTTGAGGTCACTTTCAAATCGGATCGGATCAGCAATGTGCCAACGATACATGCCGAAACGTTGCATCACTTGATAATGTCCATCACCCCGGATGACCTGGTGCAGGCCAGCATAGGCGGTTGAGAATTCTGTATAGGTCGTCATATCCACTGCGGGTTCTTTCTTCTTTGTATCAAAGTCATATGAGCCGCAGAAGTAATCTTCTGTCCCTGTTCCGTTGATGGTAGGAAATTCTTTGTCACCATCCATATAGAACTTAATCTCTCCTTCACCCCACCATCCGTTGTTGTGGACTCCCCAGGCCATGTATGTGCCAACATAATGTCCTTTGCCTTTGAGGTTGTCAACAATAGTGTATACATCCTTGTACTTGACAGGATTTGTGCGTCGGTACTGTGCGTGGAAGTACGCAGCATCGTCCGGAACTTCAGTAAGTGTATAATCCACTTGATAAAAAATACGCACTTTTTCTGCTGCGATGTTTTCGATGGTAATTTTGCACTTCTTTCTGAAAGGCATCACCCAGTAGCTGTTGAAAGCGCTTCCCGGGTTGACGCAGACGGCCAGGGAATTCAAATGAGCATACTCGCCCCAGCCCATGGCGAAGAAGTCACCGAGTGGAACCTCCACAGAGGGAGTGGTCTCATCATCCCAGTACATGCGGAGTATGGAGAAGCGCCAGTTACCCGTGGGCGTTAACCAGATATGTTGTACGGCACCAGGGCCTGTGATCTCGGCGAGCGTATGAGTCTTACCTGGCTCAATGCTAACAAAGGGGCTCACCTTCCATCCTTGTCCCAGTTCTTTCGACGGACCCGACGCAACACCCTCCTTGTCCATACCGCCCTTGCCTTTTTCACCGGTAGGATTTTCTGCGCTTATGGATCGTGTCTTCGCTTTTGACAACCGATACAAGTTGTCCATGCCTACGCCGAGGCCGTTGAAGGTTCCTTGGGCTGAGAGGAGGGTTGCGACAAAACTCAATAACAGGGCCGAGATGAATTTTTTCATGGTGCAAGATATTTTGAGGTAGCAAACTTTGTTTTTGAGTGTCAGGGCTGAATATTTCACGCAAAGGCGTGAAGCCCGCAAAGAAAAGGACGATGGGTTTCTTTGTCTTTGCGAGAAACAGATTATCAACTGCCCTAAGCCAGAATGGAAATCAAACAGCCCCCAATTCTTTCAGTGCATTCACAAACACATCCAGTTCAGAAGCGGTTGTGTAAACGTTTGGTGTGATCCGGCATCCGTGCACGTTGGCGCCGTCGATCGCTACGGTGTAGATCTTGTACTTCTTCATGAGCGTATCGGCCAGGTCAGCAGGCTTCATGCCCTTGATGCCAACGTTGGCAATACCACAAGAACGAACAGGATCAATTGGCGTGTTAACCACCACATTGCCAACATTCCTGACTTTGCTGGTCCAGTAGTTCTGCAAGTATCTCATGCGTGCCTCTTTGCGTTCGGGGCCAAGCGCGAGATAGTAGTCGATGGCGTTGTTGATAGCGAGGTCGGTGTGCACCGGATGCGTGCCGATGTGATTCAGCCGGTAGATGTCATCTTCTTTGGGATTGCCATCGCCAATGAGAGGCCATATTTTTGAGATGTTATCCTTTTTCACATAGAGAATGCCGGCACCCAGCGGTACACTGAGCCATTTATGCAGGCTTGATCCGTAGAAGTCGCAACCAAGCTCAGAAATGGAAAATTGAATATGAGCAAAGGCGTGGGCTCCATCGACGAGCACAAGGACACCTTTGCTATGGGCCATGTCACAGATTTTTCTGATGGGCAGGATCTGACCGGTGATGTTCACCATGTGGCAGACCATAAGCAGTTTCGTCTTTGCTGTTATTGCGCTAGCGTAAAGATTTACGATTTCTTCGTCAGACTGTGGGTGGTTCGGCACAGAGACCATTTTGTTGACGATGCCAAATCGTTTGGCGACCATTTTGAAATGATCGAGCATGGCGCCATAATCTTGTTCGGCCATCACGGCTTCGTCGCCGGCTTTCCAACTCAGGCCCCCGATGATCATGTCGAGTGACTCCGTGGTGTTGCGGGTGATGACAAGTTCTTCAGGTGAGCAACCTGCCAGTTGAGCAAGCCGGGCGGCAACTTTCTTCTTGTTTTCCCACTGCACCGTGCGCATGTAGTAAGATCCCTGATAGTTTACTTCCCGTATGTGGTTGATGAAGTTCTCTAATGTTTCCTGCGGTTGAAAACAATAGTATCCGTTTTCCAGGTTGATATAATCAGGTTTCAGTTTGTACCCATCGCGGATGCCGGCCCAGAAGTCTTCGTCTTTGGCCAGTTCTTCCGGGGTGAGATGATTCACCTGGCTTAGGCTTTCGGCGAGAGAGTCGAAGGCGGGGAGGCTGCTGGCACTGATGCCGAGGAGGGTCAGGGATTTGAGGAATTCTCGCTTGTCCATATTCTGTGGGAAATGTGTGATCGAAGATAGCGAAGTCTGGCGCAAACTAAAATATGGAATGGTACCGGACGCGCCACCTCACCGAGGGTGAGGTAAGGCGAGTTCCGGTACCCCAGGGAAGTCGCACGAAATAATTTCATAGGAGGGGTGCCCACTGAGAGCCGCGGGGTACCGGCACCGCTACGCGGGCCGGTAGGACATTTCATAGGAACACTAGCTGACGCTACCTGATAAAATGTTCAAGTTCCCTTGGATCGTACCAGCCATCGCTCAGATCTCTCCAATCGGGATTCATTTGATTTATCAAGTTCTGCTTCCATACTCGCTTGTACCGTTTAAGTTGTTTTTCACGATAGATGGCTGTTCGTATATCTGGATATTCTTCGAAGTAAGCGAGGTTGTCACAATTGTACTTTGATGTAAACCCCTTGTTCAGCTTCACTTTGTGTTCAAATACACGACGCATCAGATCGTTCGTTACCCCGACATAAAATACAGTATGACGACGATTAACAAGGATGTACACCGAATAGACTCGCTGCCGCATTGCGGAACATAAGATTATGTTGAATCACTTTGTAGCAATTGATGAACCTGTCAGGAAAAGTGTACACTATCTACTATGGAATGTCGTACCGGACGCGCCACCTCACCGAAGGTGAGGTAAGGTGCGTTCCGGTACCCCGATCAATTGGCACGAGTGCATTTTATAGGAAGAAGTGCACGTTGATTGACACGGGGTACCGGCACCGCTGCGCGGGCCGGTAGGACATTTCATAGGGTGGTGCATTTCATAGGAGGGGGGTGCGCGCTGATAGCCGCGGAGTACCGGCACCGCTGCGCGGGCCGGTATTGCGTACTAAGTTAACCCTTGGCAATACTTTTAATCTGCTCCAATACAAAGTCGATCTCCTCTTTCGTATTGTACAACGATATCCCGAGCCGCGTTACACCACCTAGCTCCAGAAGGCCCAACACTTCAATCGCACGTATTGCGTAGAAATGTCCATCCCATGCGCAGATGTTCTTGCCGGCTAACTGCTGGCAAACTTGTTCAGGGGTTTTCCCTTTCATTGTAAAAGAAACCGTTGGAGTCCGGCTTGGCGTAGAAAAATCCTGACCAACCGGCGTTACGCCTTCTATTTTTTTCAACCCGGCATATAGGTGGCTTGCCAATGCATGCTCGTGCTCCGCGATTATTTTGTAAGCCGAAACTAATTGATCTCGCATCGTGGCTCCGGTGCCAAGACCGGCTAAAAATTTGACAGCAGCATCCACACCGACAATTGCTGCATGATTGAGCGTGCCCGTTTCAATGGAATCGGGAGCCACCTGCCCCGCCACTCTCAGGCGATCCGTTGGAAGCCGGTCCAGTAAACCTGGTCGACTATAAAGCAAACCGACATGGGGCCCGTAAAATTTGTACGCTGAACAAAGGAGAAAGTCACAGCCGATAGCCTGCACGTCAATGGTGAAATGCGGAGCATAGTGAACAGCATCCAGCAGTAGCCAGGCGTTGTGACGGTAGGTCAGTTCCCTCACCAATTTGAAATCATTAACTGTTCCAATGGAATTTGCAGACATGCCCATACATACCAGCCTTGTCTTCTCATTGATTTTTTCCGCAAAATCGGTGTAATCCAATTTTCCGTCTTTCATCAGCCGAACTTCCCTGACGTTTATCCCAAAGGCTCGCAAAGTCAACCAAGGCCCTCGGTTGGCTTCGTGATCGAGTTGTGTGATAAGTACCTCATCACCGGGATGGAGCACCCTGGACATGGCCCGGGCAAGGGCGAAATTCAGTGTGGTCATGTTTTGCCCGATGGAAATAGTCTGCGGGCCCTCCGCACCCAGCAGCGCGGCCATCGAGTGGCGCATGGAATCAACGGCCTTATCTGTCTCCTTTGTTGTTATGAATGCCCCGTGGGTATTGGCGTTGGAAGTTGAGTAGTAGTGGGAAATAGCATCGATGACCGACTGGGGAACCTGCGTTCCGGCCGGACCGTCGATGAAAATCATGGGGTTATTGTTGACCTTTCTTTGCAGTGATGGAAATTGGCTTCTGATGGCAGAATTCATGGCAGGCGTGTTTACAGGTGAAAATTAGAGAAATTCCATGGCATTGCACATTCATTTGCCACTCCTGTAAGGTGTTGCTGCGTCTTAGGTATTTCTTTTTACATTTCCGGCCTTTACTCAACAACCCAAATAGTTAAAGCATGAAATTGCGTTTTCACTTTGTTCTAATTGCCTTGTTCATGCTGTTCTCGCTTAGCCTGATGGGCCAGGATGAACAGGAACTTGCGCCGGTCACCCGTACCTATGCCATCACGAATGTGAATATCATCCAGGCACCCGGCCGGAAGATTGAGATGGGAACGGTTATTATGAAAGATGGCCTTATCAAAGCTGTTGGAAAGGGTATTGCAATACCTTCCGAGGCGATCGTCATCAAAGCCGACTCCATGTATGTGTATGCAGGGTTTATTGATGGAATGACTCGAGCCGGCGTAAATAAGCCAAAGGAAGAAAACCGGGAGCGCATTAAGGATCCGGGGAACCCTCCTCCGGAGCGGGCAGGGATTACACCCTACCTCGATGTACGTTTTGCTCTTAACCCTAGCGATAAGGCGCTCGAAGACCTCAGAAGTGTTGGATTCACAACAGCCCAGGTTGTGCCCTACGGAAATCTTTTCCCTGGCCAGGCTGCCGTAGTTTTATCTGGCGGGAGATCATCCGATGCGATGGTTTTGGTTGGCCGTAGCAGCATGTACTCTGAATTGACCGGAGCGAGCAATGTTTATCCGGCTACTTTGTTGGGTGTCATGGCAACATGGCGCGATCTGTATCGCAATGCGGTGCAGGCGAAGTCGTATGAAGCTTTATATGCTTCCAATCGTTCAGGTTTGGAGCGCCCCGTATCAGACAGGAACCTGGAAGCACTGTACCCAGTCATAGATCAGAAGATGGCGGTCATTTTCAAAACTGAAAAACTGCTGGATGTAAATCATGCGTTAACCCTTAAGAGGGAATTGGGTTTCTCTGCAGTCCTTGCTGACGTCAAGGACGCGTGGCCGATCATCAACACCATAAAGGCTTCTGGTGCCAAAACATTCTTGTCCATCGACCTTCCTGAAGAAGTAAAGAAGGATGATAACAAGGACAAGAAAGACGAAAAGAAAGATGCCACACCTACCGCTGGTCAAGTGGAGAAGGATGCTCTCGATAAACGCAAAGCCGATGCCATTCAAAGCTATGCCGCCCAGGCCGCTGCCTTTCAGAAGGCAGGTGTGATGTTTGGGTTTTCATCAATAAGCGCGAAGACCAAGGATATTCCCGCCAACCTGCGGAGGATGATTGCAGCGGGACTCACTGAAGATGCTGCGCTAGCCGCACTAACTACCAGCCCGGCTCAGTTGTTAGGTTTGTCCGACCGGATGGGCAGTATCGACAACGGAAAGATGGCTAACCTGGTCATTACGGATAAATCATATTTTAATGAAAAGGCAAAGGTGCGTTATGTGTTTGTTGATGGGGTGATGTACAAGATGGACGTGAAGGAGACCAAGAAGGCAGACCCAAATGCGAAAGTGGAAATTGAGGGAAGCTGGTCGACCTCAACCGAAAGCCC
>JANNAZ010000244.1:0-4828 GCA_031384895.1 Cyclobacteriaceae bacterium
GACGCAAACATAACCATGTGGGTACGGGCCAGTGTGCTGGATCAGGGACTCGATTCAATTCTCTTTACTTCCGTGAAACAATGGATTGCCAAGGATTGGCCATTCAAGAAAGTTGCTTATCCGGGGAGGGAAATAAGTTGGGAAGCGTGGAGTGCTATGAAATAGGATCTAGAATCCAGGTCGCTCCAACAACTTAAATTTGAAAGCCAAAACCAATGAAAACCAAATTGGAATTATCACCAACGCTGCACACAAAAATACTCACCGCGTTGAAAGCCCGCTTTGAGAAGAACATGCATCGCCATAAAGGTCTTGTATGGGCCAAGGTGCTGGCAAGGCTGGACGCGAAAAACCTGTGGCCTCTCCATGAAATGGAAAGAACAGGTGGTGAGCCGGATGTTGTCGGTCAGGACAAAAAGTCGGGCGGGTACATTTTTTATGATTGCTCAGCCGAAACTCCCAAAGGACGAGTAAGTATTTGCTACGACCGGGAAGGACTGGAATCAAGGAAAGAGCACAAACCGAAGAATAACGCCATTGACATGGCAGCCGCCATGGGCGTTGAACTGCTGACAGAAGAACAATATCGGGAATTGCAGAAACTGGGAAAATTCGATACCAAAACATCGAGCTGGTTGAAAACTCCTCCTGAGATCAGGAAACTCGGCGGGGCCATCTTTGCCGACTACCGCTACGGCCATGTTTTTGTGTATCACAATGGCGCACAGTCCTACTATGCAGGCAGGGGATTCCGTGGCTCACTACGGGTGTAGGTGTTTGGCACTCGTTAAATAGGAACTTCGGAACAGCCTACACCAAGAACAAATACGTAACTATGAAAATAATCGGTTGGATTTTTGGTATCGCCTCTTTTGCGGTCGGCCTTGTGAATGTATTTTGGGGGAACGACCCTGGTTTCGGGATCTTCCTGTGTTTACTTTCATTCGTGTATTTCCCTCCGGCGAATACAATTCTCAAAGAAAAAACCGGCGTCTCAATTCCCGGAGCCGTTAAGATCGGCTTGGGGATTTTTATTACCTGGGCATCCTTAGGCGTAGGTGAATTGTTCGATAAGATAAACCTCCTGATGATGGATTTATGAAGTGAGGGGGCAAATACCATTTTATCACTTCTTGAAAGGAACTTTCACAATAACCGTCTCCCCTTTTCCTTTTTCATTGGTGATACTCTGTATGGTCCACATGTCAACCCGGTTGTCACCATCTACTATACTGCCACTGTAGTCTCCCCAGGCAACCCCGTCAGCAGCCCCCTTCCCTTCCCCGGCGCTAATGATAGGACGCAACGTGCCTGGTGCGTCTGCTGACTTTCTGTACGCAAACCGTGGGCTTACAAATGAATTGGCACTTGCCTCCTGGAATCCGACCAGAACATCCTTGTTCCTATTCACAGCAAGTGTTGTTTGAATGTAATTGGCCGTTTCACTTTTGATCAGCCCGGTCTGCATAATCTTGCCTGACTTAACGTCTATCTGATGCCACTGCACTGCCGAGCGACCTTCACAATTTACTGCCTGCGAAAACCAAATGCTGCCACTTTGAAAGACCAGGTTCTTCGGGTTCCGGTCACCACTGGATATCTTTTGCTCCGTGCCCTTCTGGGGAGATTGCGGGGGGTAGTCTATGTATTTAAGACTATGCAGCTTCCTGGATACTACTTCACTGTACGGCTTGCCGTCTGCACCTTCCGACACTTTTCGGATCACATACTGAATGCTGTCGATATCAAAGAAATACAAATCATCCATTGCATCTTGCATGAAGACCGGATGACCGAGGCTTCCTTTAAAATGATAGATTGTGGCCGGCTTGCCCGACTTCGCCTCGGCCATTCTCAAGACAAACGTGTTGTCTTGCCCGCCCGGAAAGGAATAGCCAATCCATTTTCTGCTGTATCCAATTCCTCCGCCATCCACTTCTTCTGTTCTCGAAACCGGGTATGTATTCCAGGCACCCCTTGGGTCGCTTGTCTCTGAAACTGAAATGTTAACAGGCTTCGTCTTTTCCTTGTCGTAATACCACCACAGATCAAAAACGAATACCTTATTGTGCAGGTCAAAAAACATCTTGGGGTCTATCCCACTATTAAAACACTTTTGAGAAACACCCTGCAAAAACTGCCCCTGCTTGTTATAGATGATCAACCCGCTGTTCGTCCCTTCCAAAATATATCCACCCCCCACGGCGATCTGCGGATCCACTTGGCGGTTGCCATCCATGGACCCGTTAAAGACTTGATAGCCATTGACCACAATAGGATTTCCGCCCTGTTTACGCTCCGGGCACTGGCCCTCGTTGTTGAATGAGGTTTTACGCATGGCATTCACCACTTCAGTCTTTGAAGGATAAACCTTTTCACTACTACTTTGCGCCCTGGCGGTACCCAAGAGGACAATAAGAAGAATCACCACAGCTAACTTTTTCATTCGAATCATTTTGGTACTCAGCCAGCGCTAAATGGTTCTGACCAATCCCTACGATCATCAAAGTAATGCAATTAAAGGCAAAACATACCGCCTAATCGTCGCAATTTCCGGTAGCGTGACATAATGCGTATCTTCGATCAGCGACCGTCAGTCCTGTAGCACGCACTATGCAAAGGCTTTTTCAATTTACTATTCTGATCCTTCTACATGTCACCCTCAGCGGTTGCCAGGGGCAAAGCAATAATGCGAATAACAACACTACCGCGGTTAACAAGGGAAAACTGGTCGGCGGAGGTTGCGATGGATGCGACCTTATGTTTGTCGGTATCCCGGCAAAGATGAACGCAATTGATACGAGCGCTGGTTGGACAGAGGCAGGTCAGAAACTGCTGGTCACTGGCACCGTATTCAAGCGCGATGGGAAAACGCCCGCCCCTGATGTTATTGTCTACTACTGGCAGACAGATAACAACGGATATTATTCCCCCACTGACAAAATGAACCAACAGGCCAGGCGGCATGGCCATATCCGTGGCTGGATAAAAACTGATGAAAGGGGCCACTATGCAATCTATACCATCAGACCTGCTCCTTATCCGAACGAAACTATTCCTGCTCACATCCATACCTCGATCAAAGAGTCTGACATTGGAAATGAGTATTACATTGATGAATTTGTCTTTGATAATGACAACCTATTGACGGGACAGAAGCGAAAGGCGCTGGAAAACCGCGGTGGAAGCGGCATACTGCGCGTCTTGATTTCTGATGGCCTACAGGTCGCGGAGCACAACATCGTCCTGGGTCTCAACGTCCCCAATTATCCCGGGAAAACAAAAAGTGAAAAGCAGTCTGGTCTGGAAATCGGAGAAGACAATCCTTCGTTCATTCCGTTTCACGCCTGGGGTCCCGACAAGGGCACGCGGACTTGTCCGGTCTGTAAGTATGGACGCTACCACGGCATTGTTTACTTTGTTGGCAATAGGCCGAACTGGGATGAAATAAGGAATTGGTTGGCCTACCTGGAGCAAGAAAGCATCAAGCGAACCACGTATTTGAAAGCTTACTTCGTGTATGGCAACAAGAATAACTACAGTGAAGCAGTAAGGCGCAAAGAATTGGAGAAAATTGGAAGCGAATTGAAGCTGACCCATATTGCGCTCACTTTTGTTCCCTCCATGACCGACTCAGAAAGCGAGGTAAACCTGAACAAAATAAACCCGGAAGTGGAAAATACATTTGTGGTCTATCGACACCGGGCGATTGTTGATAAATTCATTGACCTAAAGCCAAATCCAGAAAACTTCATGTTGATAGCAAGCACGCTGGACAAGACAAAAGGTGACTACTTTGAATTGGCTGAGCCCAAGCACGACTAAGTAGCGGGAAACGTGACAAGCGACACCCAGAAAAATCACGTGCACCCGGAAGCATCACTCAAACGAGCGCTAGGACTATTTACAAGCGCACTGCTTGTTGTGGGTCTGCTGATCGGCAGCGGTGTCTTCAAGAAGATAATACCCATGGCGCAAACCGGGCTGGGTGAGACCGCCATCCTCATGGCCTGGGCCGTAGCCGGATTGATCAGTCTGTTTGGCGCATTCACTGTGGGGGCGCTCGCCTCACTCACGGAAGAGTCGGGCGGAGTGTATGAATACCTGAAGCTATCGTTCGGAAAATTTCCGGCATTCCTTTCCGGGTGGGCCGACTTCATGATCATCGGTCCGGGTGCCATCGCCGCCCTCGGTTTTCTCTTTGCACAAATTGTTAACTCGATCATCCCCCTTCCCAATCCGTTGCAGGCCTGGGAACAGGTATCCATCGGAGGATTTATTTATCCCTTTGCTCAATCCGGGGTAAAAGCCATGGGGATGGCCGCCATTGTTTTCCTGACTGGAATAAACTGGCTGGGCTCACGCGAAAGCGGTGTCATCAATAACATGATCACGTCGGCTAAAGTAGTGGGCATCCTTGTTCTCATTTTTCTGGGCATCACCTATGCAAACTCAGGACCGAGTGGTGAGCCAATAATCAGTTCAACAGCTGCCCCCGAAGGAATGCTCTTCTACAGTGCCTTTCTGACCGCCATGCTCAGTGCCTTCTGGGCGTACAATGGGTGGGATACAGCCGCAAGCATCTCCGGTGAAGTGATAAACCCGACACGGAATGTTCCGCTGGCGATGGCTTATGGAATCCTTATTGTCATGGGTGTCTACATTCTGGTTAACTACGCATACATGCATGTGCTTCCTTTGGATACACTCAGGGCCGTAGACGAAAATGAGATTGGGGGACTGATCGTGGCTGAAACCCTGTTGGGCAGTTTCGGGAAGGTGTTCTTCATGATTCTGCTGATCGTCTGTGTCTTTGGCTGCCTTAACA